>JALEMY010000105.1 GCA_022767485.1 Erysipelotrichaceae bacterium | reverse complement strand
ATAGTTTTATTAATATACCAAAGTCTTTGTTCTTTAGATTTTACCCTTAAAATTTCCAAATTATGGCTCCATGGAATTTGGACAGACGGCGTCTGGCCAATTTCAACATCACAATATTCTCTATAAAATTTAGCCATATTTTTAAGGTTAGAAACTGAAAAACCTTTAGCGGATGGAAATTCGTTTGTAATCTCTTTAGATAAATTCCTTAAAAATTTACTTCCCCAAGTACTGTTTTCAGTTATTACTTTACCAATGTTCCAATACAATATTAACATTTCTTTATTAGCATTTAAAATCGCTCTATGTTGAGCACTTCTAATTTGCTCTTTAATATCTTCTACTATTGTTACATAACTTTTATCTATCATTACTGCTACCTCTCTTATAGATTACTAAATATATAATTAAACAATTACCGCTACACTATATAGTGGAATCATAACATATGCATCAAAATAATTTTTTGAACTTCACAAATATTATACCATTTCAATAAAAAATAATCTAATAATATAGATAAAATAGTCCTAATTAAAGGACTAAACCGAGTTCTCTTTTTTCCGCACAAAACAACTAGAAGTTTTATTGCTTTTATGTTATCATAAACTTACCGATAAATAAGAATATGCAGGCAAATATATGAATAGTGTAAATAAAACATTGTACATACCTTTATACGGTAAGTCCTATGTAAGTAAAAAAGGATTGTTTCTAAATGATAAAAAAGCCGAAGAAATTTGGGAAACGGAAGGATTTTCTCTTAAAGGGAAATCCAAATCCAAATGGCTTGCTTACTACATGGGCGTTCGCTCTGCCGTGTTTGACGAATGGTTAAAACAACAAATGGCAGATATGCCGAATGCGGTAGTCATTCATATCGGTTGCGGAATGGATAGCCGAGTTATAAGGGTCGGAACGGAAAATCATAAGTGGTACGACGTGGATTTTTCGGAAGTAATTGAAGAAAGAAAACAATATTATGCCGAATCGGATAACTACATAATGATTGCAGGCGATGCAAGAGATTGTGGTTGGCTGACAACTGTTAAGAAAAGCAAATCTGCAATTGTTGTTATGGAAGGCGTGAGTATGTACTTGACGATTGAGGAAATGCGAAGGCTGATAGATAGTCTGTCTTCTCGTTTTGAGCAGATTGCGCTTCTAGTAGATTGCTATACTTCTTTTGCCGCTAAAATGTCGAAGCGAAGAAATCCTATCAATGACGTGGGCGTAACCGAAGTTTATGGCATAGATAATCCGAGAGTTTATCAAAGCGAGAAACTTACTTTTGTAAAAGAACACACGATGATACCGCAAAAATATATAGACGAATTGAAAGGATTTGAAAGATTTATTTTTGCAAAACTTTATGCTGGTAGCTTTTCAAAAAAATTGTATCGCTTATTTGAATACAAAAAACAATAACCGACAACTTCTGATTTGTAGGGTTATTCCCCCCCCTTTGTGGAAAACACTTTCAAAAGTATAGCACACTATACTTTGCAGTTGCGAAGCGTAGTGTGCTTTTCTTATCCACAAAAGACGATTGAGTTAAGTTATATTTTCAGCCTTGCGGCTAGAAGCTTGCGTTATATTTTGATTTCAAGTCAAAGTTATATTATATTTGCCTTAACTTCTCTCAAAGAGAGAAATATCACTTTGCGTTAGCATAATATCACGCCGAAGGCATGTCACTTGCCGAAAGGCAAATATAACTAACGGAGTAGCGATAATCCCTATCGCTACTCCGCTAAATCGTATCTTCCCTTTTTTTAGTTAATAATAAAATATTTAATGTAGCTTTTTTTAACTTAAATATTTTCTCGATATTATTGCTTTTTACTTTTCAAAACTTACTTTTAAAATTAAATCTTTATATGCTTGGTAATATATCTTTAATATATCTTTTATCGCTCTTATTTGTATTCTTTCATTTGGTTGATGAATGATAATTTCTCCATATCCTGCCATTTCTGGCCCAAAAGCCACACAATTTTTAAATTCACGAGCGTAAGTGCCTCCAGCACTACAAATTGGTTTTGACTCATAATCTTTTGTTACTTTCTGATAAGCATCGACTAATGATTTAATCATCGTTGAATTTTCATCCATTTTAAATCCTAAAGATGATGAAAGAAGTGTTGCACTAGCAAATGGAAACATAGATAGTCTATCTTGTATTTGCTTAATCATCAATTCACTATTAGTATTAAATGGCAGTCTTGAATTGATCTTGATGGAAAACTTGTTATCTAAATAACTTACAAGTCCAACATTAACAGCTATCTTTCCATATTCATCTTCAGCAAAACAATTAAGTTTTTCTCCATGAACATCAAGTCCAATGCAAGATGAATACAAAGTAATAAAATCATTATTTACCACTTCTTTAAGTGCTTCAATAGCATATGATGCAGCATTTACACCACATTGAGGAATAGAACCATGAGCAGCTTTTCCATGTACTATATATTCAACACTTAAATCTTCTTTTACTACTTCAAATTTAATACTATGTTTATTTAATGAATCATTTATCTTATTAATTGCTTCATCGATATTTGATTTGTTTTTGCTTGATAATTTAAAGACACATTTATCAGGCACTGCATTAATAACAATTCCAGCATTTAAATAATCAAGGTTGACGCTTCCCTTATCGCTTGCTGTTCCTTTAATTTCAATGCTATTAATAGTCTTTTCAGCAAAGATTACTGGAAAAGATGAATCAGGAGAAACTCCATAACTTATTGGTTCTTCAACCTTTAAATAATGTTCTATACATCTAGAACCACTTTCTTCATTACAGCCAAAAATCAAACGAACTCTTTTATTAAACTTAAAGCCACTATCCATCAAAGCTTTAATAGCATAAATTGAAATGACAACAGGTCCTTTATCATCCCATGTTCCTCTGCCCCAGATTTCACCATCAACAATTTCTCCACTATAAGCTGGATATTTCCATCCTTCTCCTTCTGGGACAACATCTAAATGGCCGATAATTCCCATTATTTCTTTACCTTCTCCAACTTGTGCATAGCCGCAATAACCATCTAGATTTTTTACTTCAAAACCTAATTCTTCACATAATTTTAAAGTTTTTTCTAAACATTCTTTATTTCCTTGACCAAAAGGTCCGTTTATTACTGGGCTATCTTCAACAGTTTTAATTCTTACAAGTTCTTGAATACTTTTAACAATATCAGCAGTATATTTTTCTAAATCCATAGTTTTTTCTCCTTTAAAAATTTAATTCTTTCATCTTTTCTTCGATGAATTGATTAGTATATAAATGATAATACTTCCCTTTTTTATCCATTAATTGTTGATGGTTTCCTTGCTCTATTATCTTACCATCATCAATTACTAATATTATATCACTATTTACAATAGTTGATAAGCGATGAGCGATGACAAAACTTGTTCGATTTTTTAAAATATGCGAAATAGCTTGTTGAATATCATATTCAGTTTGTGTATCAACGCTACTTGTAGCTTCATCTAAAACTAAGATTGAAGGGTTAGCAAGTATAGCTCTTGCAAAGGAAATTAATTGCTTTTGACCTAAAGATAATCTATTCCCTGATTCACCAACTATAGTATCGTAACCTTTTTCAAGTTTTAAAATAAACGATTCTGCGTTGGCTATTTTTGCTGCATTATATATTTGCTCATCACTGGCATCTAATGCCCCATATCTAATGTTATCTTTAATCGTACCATCAAACAAATATGGCGTTTGTAAAACGTAACCTAAATGACTATGAAGCCAAGCAACGCTTCTTTTTTTATAATCAATTCCATCTATTTTAATAACTCCGCTTGTTGGTTCATAAAAACGACATAGCAAATTAACTATTGTTGTTTTTCCCGCCCCTGTTGGTCCAACTAAAGCGACACTTTGTCCTTTTTTAACTTTCAAATTAAAATCTTTTAAAACTTCTTTGCCATTATTATACTTAAAACTAACGTTTTCAAATTCGATATCGCCATTTAATTCTTCCCAGTTTTCCTTTTTAAAATGAATATAATCACCATATTTATCTATTACTTCTTTACTATCTAAAATTTCTGGTACTACATCATTTAAATTAAATATTCTTTCAGCTGCAACTTGTGCATGTCTCATTTCATTACTAAGCCTTGCAATAACTAATACAGGTTCAAAAAATGATGTTGAATAAGATAAAAACAAAAATAATATGGAAGAATTTAATGGTGATAACCCGCCAAAATAACCCATTAATGCTAAAGCAATAGCACTAGAAAAAGCAATTATTTGATAAAAACCAGATTGAGCAAAAGAAATCTTCATCGTCGTTTTCTTATATTTATTTACAATAGATGAAAACTCATTTACTTTTCTTTCTTCAAGCAACAATGTTTTAGAAGTTTTTGCTGCAGATATTCCTTCATTTAAATATGATGTTATTTCTGCATTAACCTTTCTTTGTTTTCTTGAAAGTTTAATGATAATTTTATTAAATAAAGCTGCTACTATCGTCACTAAAGGGATGATAATCAGCATGATTAAAGATAGCTTAAAATTGATTCTTCCCATAACAATAAAAATAAACAATAACTTAAAGAAAGCATAAACAATGTCGATAAGTCCCCAAGAAATTATTTGACCAAGACGAGAAGTATCACTAGATATCCTAGCCATTAAAAAACCAACAGTATTTTTATCAAAAAAAGAAAATGGTTGATTTTGTACTTTAGCAAATGTTTCTTTCGTGATTTTAGAATAAAACTTTAACTCTAAAAAGCTAGCAAATGTCAACATGATATATGTACAAATAGCAATACATACAACAAATAAAAGCATTCCGACAATAAATGCATAAAATGATGAATCAATGCCTTGATTTAAATATTTAGAAAGGCCATCTGAACAAATATATTTCACAAACATCGTTTCGCAAAACGCACTAAAAATCATAAAGATTATCGCCCCTAAGCAATATCCTTTATATTCCCACATTTTAGCTAATAATCTTTTCCATACTTTCGTGTTGATTTTACTATTAAGATTTATTTCATCATATTCATTATCCATAAAATCACCACCTTACTTTGAAAACATACTTTGAATTTCATATATCGTTTTATAAAGGCCTTCTTTTAAAATTAATTGTTCATGTGTTCCACATTCACTTATTTGACCATCTTCAAAAACCACAATAAAATCAGCATCTTTTGCTGTTACTATTCGATGAGTAATTACAATCATCGTCGTATCTTTATCTTTTTGTTTTAAAGTGTTTCTTATTTTTAAATCTGTTTCACTATCAAGAGCACTTAAAGAATCATCAAAAATTAAAATGGCCTTCTTTTGAGCAAGCATTCTAGCAATAGCAATACGTTGTCTTTGTCCACCAGATAAACTTACTCCTCTTTCACCAACTACCGTATCATATTTTAAAGAAAAACTTTCAATATCTTTATCAAGCATAGCCATCTTAGCTAATTCTTTTGAATTTTTCTTATCATCATATGGTAACATTATGTTTAAATTTTGACTTATTGTTCCAGTATATATATAAGGCTCTTGCAAAACAACACCAACATTTTTTCTAACCCATTTTTTATCAAGGGTAGTTATATCATGTCCATCTAACAATATTTGGCCACTAGTAGGATCAATTAGACGATTAAGTAAATTGACAAATGTTGATTTTCCAGAGCCTGTCTTTCCAATAATTGCCACACTTTCGCCTTTTTTTATCTTTAAGTTGATGTTTTTTAAACAAGGGATTGTGGCATCTTCATATTGAAAGCAAACATCTTTAAATTCAATATTTCCTTGTATTTCATCTGTTCTTAAATTCTTTTCTTGATATTCATCTTTTTGATTGATAACTTGCAAAATACGATTAGCACAAATAGATGTTTTTCCAAATTCTGCAAGTTGTCTTCCAAGGTTTCTACAAGGCCAAACAATTTGCTCAGTAAACAAAAACAATGTTACTACTTGATCAAAACTAAGCAAGTCATTAATCACATAATAAATCGATAAAACAAATACTACAAGCAATTGGAAATAAGTCATAAAATCACTTACTCCCCAAAACTTTGACATTCTTTTTATCGTTTTAGCCCAAATAGATGTATAATCACTCATTTGCTCATTAAATTTATTTATCTCGTATTCTTCATTAGCAAACGCTTTTACAACTCTAATACCTGTCAAATTCTCTTGCAACACACTAGTAAGTTTGCCTTCTTTTTCTTCCATTGATGAAAAGTCTTTGCTTTGTTTTTTAAAATATATATATGATGTAATAAAATAAATAGGAAACATAATAAAGACAATTAAAGAAAAAGATGGACTTATTATAAACATACTAATGCCAAAAATAATTACTTTACATAAAGAATTGAAAAGTTCTAAAAGTGATCCCGTAACAAATTGTTTAAAGCGATTAATGTCTTGAGTTGACCTTTGAATTAAATCGCCAGATGATGCATGATTTAAATAAACATATGGTAAATCTTGAACTTTTTTAAAATAATCAATTTGTGCTTTACAGCCGATTGTTTCTGATAAATGATAAATGCTAACATCAACAAAAATATTAGTAATCTCTCTAATAAAAGCAATGCATACAATTAATAATGAAGTAATAAGTAATTGATATTTTATTTCGCTAACATCTTGATAAAAGATAAGTAAAAACTTAGGAGTTTCACTTTCTAATAAATCTTTATGGTCAACTATTGAAATAAAAGTTCCTGTAAGCAAAGGTATAATTGAGCGTAGGTAATTTAAAAAGATAACACTTAAAATGGTT
>JALEMY010000171.1 GCA_022767485.1 Erysipelotrichaceae bacterium | reverse complement strand
GTTGATTAAAAAAGGAGGCATTTTATGAAAAAGAAATATTTTATAGTGTTTTCTTTTTTTATTTTATGTTTATGTTTTAATAATGAAAGACAACTTACAATTCATGCAAGTAAAAACAATATGGAAGCACCAAAGCAAACTTACTTAAATGAACTTGAAAGTGTCGATGATTACTACACAACATTTGCTAATGAAGATGTTACTGGTTTATCTCATGATGCCCTACTTGAAAAATTAGCAAAAATAATGAGTAAAACACATCGTTATTACACATCTTATGATGATATTAAAGGGGCTAATGCTTTTTCAGATGAAAGTTTGACAGATCCTTCAAAAGTTGTAGCCTTTTATGGAGGAATCGATATTTCAAATACTTGGCAACCAACAAATTATAGCGATGTTGAAGCTTGGAATCGTGAACATGTTTGGTGTAAAAGTTTATCTGGTGGATTATATACGTCAGTATCTGCTTCAACTAGGAATGCTGGAACGGATATTCATCAATTAAAGCCCTCGGTTCAAAAACTTAATTCTACTCGAAATAATTTAATGTATGGTGATTTAAACCACCAAGGGACAGAACTTTTATATGAGCATACTTCTGGTATTATTCATACAGGTAATTATTACACATCTTATGCTTTTGAGCCTCGCGATGAAATAAAGGGTGATGTATCTCGTATTTTAATGTATATGTATACTCACTATTCTACACAAGTTAGCAATTCAACAAGTGGTAAAAATGGTGATTTAAGAATTGAAAACATTATTTATACGACAAACAATTCATCTACTGATGCTTGGAATTTATTGCTACATTGGAACGAAATGGATAAAGTAGATGAATTTGAAAGCAAAAGAAATGAATATTGCGCTTCTATTACCGGTGTTAGAAATCCTTTTATTGATCATCCAGAATTTGCCAGTATGATTTGGAATGAATCATATGATGGACAAGGTGCATTATTAGATGATGCTTCAACAAATTACTTAAATTTAATAAGTAGTGAAGTAACTTTACATATAGATGAGACGTATCAAATAACACCAATTACTAATATAGAAAATGCTTCTTTTGACTATAGTGTTGAAAATGATAGTATAGTTAGTGTTGATGAAAATGGACTAGTAAAAGCGCTTTGTGAAGGTACGAGCAAAGTTAATATTACTTGCGATGATTTAACTACTAGTTTATTGGTTAATGTAATAAATGAAAATGAAAGTGCATATTGGGAATTAGTTACATCAAATGAAGATTTAGTAATTGGCAATTCATATTTTATTGCAGCTAAAGAATACGATGTTGCTTTAAGCAACAATCAAAAAAGTAACAATCGTGGGCAAATTGAAATAAGTAAAAATGAAAACTTTGCTAGCATAAATAAAGATGTTGCTATCATTACTTTAGAAAGTGGTGTTAGTGAGTCCTCTTATGCTTTAAAAGTAAAAGATGGTTATTTATATGCAGCTGGAGAAAACTATGAAGATAGAAATTATTTAAGGACAAAGGAAACATTAGATGAAACAGGAAGTTTTAATATTGAAATATTAGAAAATTGTAGTGC
>JALEMY010000094.1 GCA_022767485.1 Erysipelotrichaceae bacterium | reverse complement strand
TTTGAAAACTCTTGATGACGAAATTTTTTTCCAGGTGAGTCAAGAGCTACTAAAATATCATCAAAATTTTTTTCTTCTATTAGTTTTAAGATGATAGAGGAAAATAAATAAAGAGCATTAGTTGGAGTTGATGTAGTATTGTTACTCATTCTACTCATAGTTGCAAAAAAGGCTCTAAATATTAATCCATTTCCATCCATTAAAATAATTTTTTTCATCTTAAGCTTCCTTTCTTTTTTCCATAAAGTTTAAATAATAGCGATTATTTTTATATGCTATTTTTACATTAACAATATCATTTTCATGAAATTCTTGAATTATTTTATCTATGTTTTGATAACAATAAACTTTGATAGATGATGTATCATCACATAGTTGTAATAATATGTAATTTTTTTCTTTTCCTTTTTTTAATAAAATTTGCTTAATTTGTGCGATAATGTCATAAAATCCTTCTTCTTCAATATCGATGATATTTGTAATATTTTTATTTTTCTGTTTAATTGAAGAAAATGGATGAATACTAACATATATTCCAAGAGCCTCAAATTCAAGTTTTAAAATATCGATAGTTTCATCTTCAAAAAACAAAATTGGAGGTTGAATTACTTGCATAAATTCTTTTTCCTTATAAGCATTTGCTTTGTAATTTAAACCTTTATAAAGAAGAGCGTTGTTATATAATAAAGATAAATTAGCTAGAATTTTCTTCCTTGAAATATTAAAACAATCTAAAGCACCAGAAGAACAAAGATCATATAAAGTATTTAATGAAATATCATTGATTGTCATTCTAATAATAAAATCATAAATATCGCCAAATGGTGCGATATTTCGCTCATCAATGATAACTTTTGCCACGTTTTCTTTTATAGATTTGATATTGCATAAGCCAAATTGTAGACAATCATCTTCACTTGTAAAATAATAGAAAGAAGTTAAAACGCTAGGAAGCAATATTTTTATATTTCTTTTTTTAGCTTCCATCATAATCTTTTGAAATTTTGTTCCGTTTTCTTGATTGATGTTTAATAATGCTTCATAAAATATAGTAGGATAAATTGCTTTTATATAACTCATCATAGTCGTAATAGTAGCATAACCTACAGAATGAGCTTTATTAAAACCATAATCGGCAAATTTTTCTATGTAAGAAAATAATTTACTAGCTTTTTGCTCATCGATATTATTATTTATACATCCTTGAATAAATCTTTTCTTTTCATTTGCAATCAATTGAGCATTTTTCTTGGATATAGCTCTTCTTAATATGTCAGCTTCAGCTAATGAATAAGAAGCAACTTTTTGACATATTTGCATAATTTGTTCTTGATAAATAATAATTCCATATGTTTGTTTTAAAATATCTTTGACATTTTCATCGATATATACAACCTCTTGCCCATTTTTTCTTTCTATATATGTTTTAATCATTTGCATAGGACCTGGTCGATAAAGAGCAATTAAGGCAACAATATCATCAAAACACGAAGGTTGCATTTGTTTTATTACTTGATTAATCCCTTCAGATTCAAGTTGGAATATTCCTATTGTTTGCAATGAAGAAATCAAATCATATGCTTCTTTATAATCGAATTTAAAGTTAGAAATATTATAATCCTTGTGATATCTAGCATTGATTTTTTTAAAACAATAGTCGATAATCGTCAAGTTTTTTAGACTTAAAAAGTCCATTTTGATTAAGCCTACTTTTTCAGCATGTTGATAATCATATTGAATAATCAATGATTTTTCATCGATGTAATTACATGGCAAATAATCATCTATTCTCTCTTTTGATAAAATAATACCAGCAGCATGAATGCCGTTTTGTTTTTTTAATCCTTCTATTTGGCTTGCAAAAGTGCAAACGCGTTTAAAGTCGCTATGAATGTCTAATAAATTTCTAAATTTTTCATTGTTTTTATATTCATTGTTTATCGAAGTGGCATTATTTGAGATGCTTTTTAAAATATAATCGACATCATCGCCACTCATTTTGAAAACCCTTGCTAAATCGCGAATAGCACTTTTAATGCCAAATGTAGCAAAGGTTGATATATAAGCAACATGATTATAACCATATTTTTCTTTGACATAATTGATTATTAAATCTCTTGAACTATCAGCAAAGTCGACATCAAAATCAGGATAGTTACTTCTATATGGATTTAAAAATCTTTCAAATAATAAATCATATTTAATCGGATCGATGGTTGTAATATTTAACAAGTATGCAATTAAAGATGCTCCACCTGAACCACGTGATGGACCTACTGGTATGTCATTATTTCTTGCATAATTCACATAATCGGCTACGACTAAATAGTAATTGGAAAATCCTTTATCTTTTATTACTTTAAGTTCATATTCAACTCTTGATAAATAAGTATCATTTTCCGCTAATTTTTTTTCTTTTAATGATGCAAATGATAGTTGTCTTAATTTTTCATCACTATCTTCATTTTTATAAACTTCTGGTAAAGAAAAAGAAATTTTGTTTAATTTTAAATGAATATTATCAACTAATCTATCTAAATTATCTAGTTCATCTTTATCATAATAAATTTTTAATAATTCATCATTTTTTAAATAAGCTTCACAAATTGCTGGTATATCTAAAAATGATTTATTGGCAGTTTCATTATTTTTAATACAATTTAATAAATTTAAAATTATGGTATCTTTTTCATCTTTGTGCATTGCATATTGAAATGCTATAGCTTTAATTTGTAGATTACTAGAAAATTCTTTTAAAAGTAATATTTTTTCATTATTGGCATTTTTATATCGGTAAACACCTAAATAAATATCTTTAAAAATGTTTTTTAAGTCTTCTATAAACAAATTTGCAGCAAAAAAATTTTTTTGTTCTATTAGATAAGATAAATAACTATCTTCAGTTGAAATAATTAATGCGATATCAGATGAATATAAAGATAAATTTTTTAAAGGTATTCTTTTATCATTAAAAGAATTTGCTATAGATAAAATTTTTGATATATTTTTATATCCATTTTCATTTTTTGCAAGGAAATATAAAGGAAAACTTTGTTCATTATATAAAACATTGGCTTCAAGACCAATGAGAGGTTGTATATTGTTAAAAATACAGCAATCGTAAAATTCTAAAGCGCCATGAAGGTTTCTATCAAAAAGTGATAACTGCTTTAAATGATTCTTTTTGGCAAATAAAATGGCGTCATAAAAAGTGATTGTTGATGATAGAAAAGAATAATCAGATTTCATATTTAATACTATCGACATACGCATCACTTCTTTCTTGTAATTATATTAACATATAATTAAATTATTTAAAAGTTAAAAATTGCTATTTTTAAAATAATTGTTTACTTAAAAAAGTATATGAATTATAATGAACTTG
>JALEMY010000165.1 GCA_022767485.1 Erysipelotrichaceae bacterium | reverse complement strand
TTGTTCCAGAATATCGTAATAAAGCTATTGCTACATCAATTGTAAATGGTATGATAAAAATGCTTTCAAGCGGTCAAATTGAATATGCGGAAACAAATCTAAATTTAGAAACTAATGCTAACATATTAAACCAATGGAAATTATTTAAAAGAGTTCAACATAAAAGACGTAGAAGTTTTGTTAAAAGTATTTAAAAAAAGGTGCGCAGCACCTTTTTAAATTAATATAAAACCTTTCAAATCTTTATCATCTTTTGCTATAGCTATATATTGCAAAGATGATGATAAACCATCAATTTTATTAATCGATGAAGCATTTTCATTTTGATAAAGCATTTGTGATGTAATTTGGTAAGCTTTAAATGATTTTGAAGTTAGACTCCTATTTGCTTGATATAAATCAACATCAAGTTCAAAATCGTCGTTTATTCCATATGGATTTAATGTATCAACAACTGGAGAAAATGTATGTCCATACACTTTATTGTCTTTGAAAATAATCTCTTTTATAAACGCTTCACCATTACATTTATAGCCATTGATAAGATGAGAAATTGCATATGTTTTCGTCTCTACAAATTGATAACAATTTAACAATTCATATACATATCTACCTTCACTACCTTCAATATAATGCTTATTAATTGAATTACCATCAGTGTGACCACAAAAAACAAACTTAACATTTTCATTTGGCACAACAATATTATCATAAATCTGCTTAGCTTGCACATTTTCATCTAGTGTTCCATTAGCATTTAAATATGCATGAGTGGCGATGATGGCATTTCTATGCTTATATTGTTTTAATACTTTATTGGCCCATATAATCGTCTCATCATTTGCTTCTTTACCAAAACCTAAATACAAAACGATAAAATCATAAGCACCAATTGTAATTAAATCATAATGACATTCGTTATTATTTAAAGAACCTGTAAATACATTGCTATCTTTAAAGCGATCATTGCCAAAATAATTACTAAAATTAACATAATTAATCTTTGATAAGGCAGTACCAACATCATGATTACCCGCACAAACACCATATGGAACATTATCATCATCTAATATTTTAAAAGCTTTAGTGGCATTTTCAAATTGAGCTATAGCAGAAGCACCATAATCTGGATTATCATCAACGACATCTCCAGTATGAATCATATAAGCCATATTTTTGTTTTTATATTCATTTGTTACATAATTCATCAACGCATCATACATATAGTTTATATCACTAAATTCACTTCTTGGTAAATATTGTGTGTCAGAAGACCAAATAATTCTATTTGAACCATTATAAACATAATAAGGTTCAACTTTTATTTTAATCTTGTTTTCACTATTCACATAATCTTTTGGTGAAAGAGAAAACGAGATTTTATCTGAACTTAAAATTGCAATTTTTTCATAATTATTTGTTATATTAGATAACGCTTTTATAACAATTCTTTCATTTTCAATACTACTTCCTTCATAGGTCATATAAATATCTTGGTTAATATTATTAACGGATATTGTAAATTCATCATAAGGAATAGTGCTATTACTTGTTTTTGTTTCATTTAATGGAAATAAAGATGAAACATCTAAAGCATTAGCATAATATACATTTAAAGACATATTACTATCATATGATGAATTTAAATGTATGCTTTGATTTTCATAACTTAAAGGTAAAGTATACGCATCAGCTAAGATAATAAAATTATATACTTTTATTATTTGATTATTGGCATTATCCTTAGCTAAAATAATCAT
>JALEMY010000041.1 GCA_022767485.1 Erysipelotrichaceae bacterium | reverse complement strand
CATCTCTTTTCAGTTATATTATATCACAAATACCCGATTAAGAGAATAACAAAAGCAAAAAAATAAGATAATTATATTTCAAATTATCTTATTTTGATTTATTAAGTTTTAGTTTAATACCCAATAAAGCGTAAGAACCATAAATAATGCTATGTTCGTAAATATTATTCGAGTGAAATTAAATTGTTATGTATTATGTATATAGCTAAGCGAGACATAGAGGAATAATTTGTTTTACTTAAAATATTTCTTATATGGAATTTTACACTATTTACTGAAATTGATAAAATATCACCGATTTCAGTTCTATCGTATCCTTGGCAATATAACTTCAATACTTTCATTTCTTGTTTAGTCAATGAGTTTAAAGTGCTTTCTTGAGGTGTTGGAGTTGGAAAAATTTTATATCCTGAAACACAACTTTTTATTATTGTTTTCATCTCTTCAATAGAAATGTTTTTATAGATAAAAGAATCAGCACCATTTTCACGAGATCTTTCAGCATAAGAAATATCAGGAAGTCCAGTCATTACGATAATTTTAACTTCTGGAAAGGATTTTTTTATTTCTGAAATATAATTTAAGGAATTATTATTATTTTCTGTACAAATATCTGTTAGTAAAACATCGCATCCATTATTTTTAATTTCATTATAAGCATCACAAATATTTGTTAATTTCCGTGTAACACAAAAATCATTGTCCATGGATAAACTGTTAGCAATTCCATCTAAAAGTAGTTTTTGGTCCTCTACTATCAAAATATTAATCATAAACATTACCTAACTTTCTTTACATAATTGTAACATGAAAAAATAATATTTAAAAGTATTTTTATTAATTTACTACAAAAGTTAAGCTAAATAATATATAATTACTTTGGGAGTGATAGCATGAAAAATAAATATGTAGCGGCTAAAATAATATTTTTTTGTGTGATTACAGTTTTGTTTTTACCCATTTTATTACTATGCTTATTTTTAAAATATAAAGGTTCAGTTCAAGGGAATATAGAAGATATATTTTTCTATTTTTTTATTTTTGCTTTTGTTGTTTTTTATGCTTTTACATTGTTTAGAATTGATTCAATTCAACAAAGAAGGATTTTTAATTTCATTTTTTGTTTAAATATATTTTTTATTTTAGATGATGGAATACAATCTCTTACAAGTAGTATAACCTTAGCAAGATATTGCGAATATTTACATTATTTACCATTAATTTATGTTTCTTGTATGTTTAATATATTTTTCGTTATAACCTTTTTTAATAATAGTATTAAAAGAAATATTTATATTATTTCAATATTTATAATCTCATTTGTATTATTTTGTTTAGTAATGACTAATGATTTTCATCAATTGTTTTTAAAATATGATGATAACAAAGCGATTTATGGCTTAGGACTAGTTTATTATATAGTGTATTTTTATATAGTTATTTTATATTTATTCAATTCCATAACTTTTTTCATTAAAACTAAAAAATTAAGTAATTTCTTCAGATTAGTTGTGTCTTTTGTACCATTTTTATTATTTTCTTTATATTTATACTTATGTATTAATCAAAATGAATTATTAAATAAAATTGTACTTTTAAATAAAATGTCTTTAGCTCATAATGTTTTATTTATATTGATTTTTGAAGTATTTGTTTATGGAGGCTTGCTTCAAAACAATGGTAAATACTCCACATTATTTGAAGCATGTGCTCTTCCTTTAAAAATAGTTGATAATAATGGGAAAGTAATGTATCAATCGGCTCTTTTTTCTGACTATGATTACTATAGTGAACAAAATAACGATAAGGTTTTTATTACGAATGATATTGTTGGTGGTAAGGTTATCATCGAGGAAAACATTAGAAAAATCAACAGTTTAAATAACAAATTGAATAAAAATATCGAACAACTTAAAAATGCTAATTCAATATTGATTAAAAGTAGAGACATCATTGAAGAAGGAACACGCTTAAATGTACAAAAAGCGCTTTATGATACTATGGAAGAAGCATTGTCTAAAAAAAGTAAAGAAATTGAATTATTGTTATCTTTAATTCCAAATTCATCTAATGAAGCTAATAAAGATGAAATTATATATTTGCTTCGTCAAATAAAACTTAGAATTGGGTATTTAAAACAAAAATGTATTTTATTACTTCAAGGAAAAGAAAGTAAAATTGTTAAATTTAACCAATTTTATATGATAATTGGTGTTATGTGTAGCGATATTAAAACTATTGGTTTTGATTCCTTTGCTTATGTAATTACTGGAAAAGATGACGTCTTTATTGAATTTGTGTTAGCAATCAATGAAATTATGGAATATATTGGAGAAAATTTTTCAAATCATAATTGTGTGGTATTTGTCTCTATCAATTCAATATTGAAAAGGTGTAAAATAAATATTGATGGAGTGAATAAATCCTATAATATTTCAAATATTAGGCAATTGCCAACTTATGGATATTTATTAAAAGTATCACACGATGGAAAATCTATAACTATTATATTAAAGGAGAAAAATCATGATTAGCATCTATGAATTACCTTCTTTATTACGTTTATTTTTATTTGCATCTTTAAGTACTATTTTAATAGCGCTTGTTTTTATTGCTATTTATGTATTGTATAGTAAGGATAAAGAAAACTTATATTTTTCATATTTATTGTCATATTTTATCGCTTTATTTTTACTTACTATTTCAAGAACACCATTATATGATAATTTTAATGAATTGAGCTTTTCAATTGTAAATATGTTTTTAATTGTTCCTTTAATTATCGATGTGTTAATGTATATTAAAAAACATAATATAATGGATATTATTGATGCTTTTTTCCTATTTATTAATCTTCCTTTTTTCTCGATAGTTCCTATATGGAAATATCTTTATATTTTTAGTGTCTATTTCTTTTTAGTAAGAACAGCTTTTATGATAGTAAATATTACTAAAATGATAAATGAAAAACCAGGAATTTTTACTATAAAAAGAGCTATGGACTCCCTTAACTCAGGTGTTTTGTTTGCTAATAATCGTGGATATGTTATTTTCATTAATGAATTTATGAAAAAAATATTTGTTGATTTAAATATAAATCCATATAAAAAAATAGATCAAATTGTTGAAGCTATTACTTCATCACCATATGTAATTAGAAATCTTTCAATCAATTCTATAATTATTGGAATTAATGATGAATCTTATAATTTTGAAATTAAAAAGAATATGAAAGGTTTTTATACACAAATCGTAGCAACTATTGTCACAAAAGAGGAAAAAACATTAAAGGAACTTGAAAGAACAAACAATGAATTAAGTGCTATATCTAATGAAATTAATGAAGCTATTAATAAAATTAAAGAAAATGAGGAAATAAAAGAATCGTTAAGATTAAAAGGTATAGTTCATGATACTCTTGCTCAGCATTTATCCATATTACATAGTTTTATATTAGAAAACAACATCGATAATCTCGATCAAATCAAGCAAATGATTTCGCAAATGTTACCGGAATTTGATAAAGATAGCAATGAAGATTTCAATAGTGTTTTAAAAAGATTAATAGAGTCTTATTCGATTGTAAATGTGAAATTACATGTTAATGGTTCGTTACCAAATGATCCAATAAAAGCTTCATTTTTAATCAATACCATTAGAGAATGTACAACAAATGCTATAAAACATGGTAAAGCAAGTAACGTTTATGTAAGAATAAAAAATACAAGTAACAATAGATATAATATATCGATTAGCAATGATGGCCTTGTTAGTGAAAAAGAAATAATTGCTGGAAATGGTTTATCAAATATCAATTATCAAGCTAGATTGATAAATGGTAAAGTGAAAATTTCTACTAGTCCAAAATTTAAAATTCAATTTATTATCTGAGGTAAAGAAAATGTCAAAAGAAAACAATGTAATCCAATTTTATGTTTTATGTAATAAACTAAAACATACAATCCGTACTGGCTGGAAAAATTGGAATGTAAAATCTGATAGATTAGAAAGTGTTGCAGAACATATATATGGTGTGCAAATGCTTTCTCTTGCAATGTATAGTGAATTTCAATATGATATCGATATTAAAAAGGTTATTTTTATGCTTGCAATTCATGAACTTGGAGAAACAATTATTGGAGATTTAACCTTGTTTGATATTTCTAGCAAAGAAAAGGCAAAAATTGAACATGAGGCAGTAAGTAAGATATTAGATGGTTTATTAGATGGGCAAGAAATTTTAGAATTGTTTTTAGAATTTGAAAAAAAAGAAAGCAAAGAAGCTTTATTTGCCTTTCAATGCGATAAATTAGAATGCGATTTACAATGCAAACTATACGATGAAGATAATCTTGTTGATTTTAATGAAAAACTCGATAATAAAATTATGCAAGATGAAAGAATTAGGGTTCTTTCATTAAATGAAAAAAAATGGTCATCAATGTGGCTAAAGTTTTCTTTAAATTCTTATCCATATGATGAAAATTTTCAAGCGATAGCAAATTATGCATTGAAACACAAAATTTCAAAACAATAAGGATTCTTTGAAGGTGGGATAATATGAATAAAAGTAATATGGTATTGTTTTTCATATTATATTTTTTATTTTTTATTTGTGTAAATATGGTTCATCCGATAACTACAACATATGTTGATTCAATTAATCTTCCAGATTATTATTTTGGTTTTTTCTTTTCATTAATGTCGTTAGGACAAGTATTAGGTGCTATATTTTTTGGCTTTTTATCAGATAAAATTGGTAGAAAAAAACTAATAATTATTGGAATTTTTGGCTATTGTTTAGCACAATTTGGTTTCGGCTTTATTAATTCAAATCCAGTTTTAATTTTAATATTTCGTCTTTTAGCTGGCTTTTTTTGTAGTGCTCCATTAACTTTGTTTGTTTCATTGTGTATTGATTATACAAGTG
Organism: Erysipelotrichaceae bacterium; assembly: GCA_022767485.1. Taxonomy (GTDB): domain Bacteria; phylum Bacillota_I; class Bacilli_A; order RFN20; family CAG-631; genus CAKPXW01. The sequence goes on along the minus strand of JALEMY010000041.1, from coordinate 5,443 downwards.
ATAATAAAAAAGTTAAAATGCTTTCTATTCTTAGTTGTTTTAGTATTTTAGGTACATCTTTTGGCTATGAAATTGGTGGTTCACTATACAATTATTTATCTTTTTCAATTAAAGAAATATTTTTATGTCAAATTATTGTTGGAATATTTACATCGATTATATTTGCTCTTACGATAAAAGATGTAAAAATTAATAATAATAATAAAAATAATAAAGATAAAAATTTATCATTAGGGAATAAAAAGTTTATCTTATCAATTTTTTTTGTTGGTTTATTAGTTTTAACAATCGGTCAAATTCTTATTAATAAGTATCTTGATACTTATTTGATTCATATAGGATATCAACCATCAATATTAGGCCATTATGTCTTTATTACTGGATTGTTTGCTGCATTAAGTAACATAGTTATTCTACCTTTTATCAAGAAATTAAAAGATGCTAAATTATCTTTTTGTTTAATTTCGTTTATTATATTTTCAGCGATATTAACATTTATCACTTTCAAAGTTAAAGTAGAAATCATCTATTTATTATTTTCATCACATCTTGTTTATATCATTTTAAAGTCATTGATTGTTCCTCTTGAACAAAATGAAATTGCTTCATATTCATCGTTAAATAATAATGGTGCCATTATGGGCATTAGACAAACAATGTTATCTATTGGTAATGTGGTAGGCCCTTTAATTGGAAGTGCTGTTTATGTAAAAGGATCACCTATGATTTTTATTATTGCTGCAGCAATTATTGTTTTTTCTTTATTAATTTTTATTGTTTATTATATTTTAAAAGGCAAATATATAAATTAATAATTTTTTAAGTATATAACAATTTTAAATTTTATGCTTACTTAATAGTATTAATTATTTCTCTTGCCATAAACGAAAAGTGAAATAATAAATCGTGTGGGTTGAAATCTCCCTGGCGGAAATTGGCGGAATTATAAAAAAGATAATTATAATAATTACAGTTTTTAACTATAATTTCTGATTATCTTTTTCTTTTTATCAGACGTGTTAAATTTTTACGTATACAGTAAATCATCGATTTCTAAATATTGCTAAAATTCATGTTTAATTACATTATTTTTACGTATGTACAGGATAAAACTTCTATTATGCAAAAAAAATCTCGATATTTTTTTATTGTATCGAGATTAGTTATCAAAAATGGAGCAAATGACGGGAATCGAACCCGCATAGTCAGCTTGGAAGGCTGAAGTTCTACCACTGAACTACATTTGCATTTTCTAATGCTTAATTATAATAACATAGTTTTATTTCTTATGCAATATAATTTTAAAAAAAATATCTAAAACTTATATTTGATGATATAATAAATATGGAGGTAATAAAAATGTTATACGACACTTTAAAAAAAGATAATTTAATGGCTTTAAAAGAACATGATAATAATAAAAGAAATATTCTTGGAGTTGTTATTACTAATGCTACTTTATTATTAACAGAAAAAAGAAGTAGAAACGAAGAATTAACAGATAATGATGTACAATTAATTATTTCTAAAGCGATAAAATCAGTTGAAGAAGAAGCTCAAGCATTTAAAATGGCTAATAGAGAAGAAAAATACCTTGATTTAATGAAGCAAAAAGAAATTTTAAGTGCATATTTACCTAAGATGCTTTCTAAAGAAGAAATCATTGCTGAAATCAATAAATTAACTGATCATTCTATCCCTACAATTATGAAGCACTTTAAATCAAATTTTATGGGAAAAGTTGATATGGGATTAGTTAATCAAATAGCAAAACAATTAAATTAATAACAGTGCTTTTTTATATAAACATAATTAATATTATAAAATCTATAAAATACAAAATTGGATAGATAAAAGCTAAAATATTTAAAAAAAATTAACTTTCAAAACTTAATTGAGCATATCACTTTTATAATTTAGCTTTTTGTTTCATTTAAAGTTTAAATCATATAAATTTAAAACTTTTCTTAAATTATACTTGTCTTTTATGGAAAAATTTTATATAATATTTAAGCACTGATGCCCACATAGCTCAGCTGGATAGAGCATGCGCCTTCTAAGCGCAGGGTCACAGGTTCGAATCCTGCTGTGGGTACCATTAAAGAAGATAAGTTTTGATATAGTGTTATCAGAACTTTTTTTGTTTTATAGAGTAAAAATAAGCCTTTTATGAGCTTTTCAAGGCTCTTTTTTGCTTTTTAGTATTAAAAATCTTACCTTTTGAACACTTTTTGAACGTGAGCTCGTGTGAAGCTTGTGTTGTTTAATCACTAGGTTGGGGTTGCACTCTAGCACGATTTGAATGCACTAAGAACGATTTAGGGGTGGGGGTGTGCATCTTAATTGATTTGTTTAAATTAAAATTAAAATTTGATATAATGTAATTGGAGATGAGTAAGATGAAACGAATAATGTCAAAAAAAGATTTGCCTGGTTATACTTTAATGAAACAAGTCTTGATAAATCTTGATTTAAATAATAAAGATTATATTTGGTTGATAAGTGACATCGAAGCTTATCCGTCAAATAAAGAATTAGAAAAAGAAATTAATGAAAAGTGATATTTGATTTTATCAACTAAAGAATTAATGTCTATTTTAGATGAAGAAGATTTTCAATGGATTTGGGCGGTATTTTCAGCTATCCCTAATAAATATACTAAAGAAGAAATTTTGGAAAGAGGATTGCCGTATATTCAATATCCTGATTCTAAGTATAATCCTTTTGAAGATGAACCTAAAGTTCAACATCATCTTGCTGAATTTGAAATCTGTGCTTGGGATAGTTCAGGTATGTTTTTAGTAAGTGATGATGATCAATTATTAAATAAATTCGAAAAAGCATATCCTTTATGTGAAAATGATACTGATATAATTTTTGATGATTGGAAAACAAGAAATTATGATCAATTAAAAGTAAGAAGAAGACAGCTTATAATTTATTTTGTGATTGAAATATTTATCTCATTATTCTTTTTTATAACCATATTATTTGATTTTACAAGTGTTGTATTATTTTTATTAAGTTTGATTTTCTTATATTTACTAACATTAGAATGGCTTAATGTAAATAATAATCATTTAGTCATAAAAAAAGATAGAATAATAATAACGAATAAATTTAATAAAAGCATAATTTATGAAGTTAATACCTCTAAAATTAAATTAGAACTAAAGCGTTTTTGTAATAGTAAAAATGGCGCAATCATTATGAAATTTTACAATGAAAATAACGAATTCATATGCGAATATGATGCTAGCGAATATCAAGCTTATTCTTTTGATGGAACTGAAACAAAATGGTTAAGCAAAATTAAATCTTTAGGAATTGAAATTATTGATTTATCTGAAGTGATAAAAAAATAAATAATTTAATAAATGAATCAGGTGATTTTAATGAAAAAAGATATATTTAAAGGAAATATACAAAAGCAATATATTAATTATGTAAAGTTTTCTATTGTCTTTGCAATAGTGCTTTTTGGAGTGTTTGCGATATTCTTTTTCTTGTTTGCTTTACTATATGAAAAGATTGAGCCAGCTGCTAGAGTTATGATGTTTGTTGGATCTGGTGCTTGTTTGATTTCTTCTATTTGCTATCCATTACTAACTATATTTGCAATTAAAACATATCCAAAACATATGAGACTTGCACATGGAATGTTAAAGGAATTCGTTTTTGAAACTAATGAAACTAGAGTAATTAATAATTTAAAAGAAAATGAAAAATTATCAGCTGCTGATTTTCCTAGTAGCTATGATTTAACAACAGATAATATAATTAATCACATTCCTTCAAAAGAAATTAGAAAATACTTATTAAAACATAAAAAGAAAATATCAATTATGCAATATGCTACTTTAGTAGAAAATTATTATAAAGGCAATATGGTTGCTATACTAGAGGCGTTAAAAGATTTTTCGGATAATGAATTTGAAAAAGAACTTTTTACTATTGCTATGAAAGACTATAGAAAATATAAAAGAATAGAAAAAAGAACTATGGATTTTTATGAACAAAATGATCCTAGAGAAAAGAAACTAATGTGTCCTTTTGAGGAATTTATTTATTTACCAACGCTATTTAAAGAATATGATTTGGCTTTATTATTAGGAGAACAACCTAAAATTGTAATGATTGGGAGAAATATCAAATTTGATGAAAATGATAATGAAGATAACAAGAAGTATGATTTTAGTGATTTAAGTTATATGGCTTATGATTTAGATACGGCTTTTGGAATAAGTGAAGAAAACTTAGTTAATATTCATGTACATGCTCATTATTGTGAATTAGAAAAAGTAGGTAATTCAAATTTAACTTCAAAACAATTAGAAAACTATTCAAAATTAACTAAAGTTTTGAAAGAATATTATAAAAACGAGGAAAATCATAATGGATAAAATTAAAGTTGAATTTTATAGAAAACTAAATGAATATAATCAAGAACGCGATTATTTATTTACTAGAAAAAGTTATAGAGGACATGCGTATTCATTACTAGATTTTTTGCTGTTTTTCGTGACTGCTAGTATATTGTTAATATTAGGAATAGTATTATCGATAATAAACAAAGATATATTTTATTTTGCATTCTTTTTTGCATTGTCTGTCATACCCTATTCAGTTTCATTTTTTATTATTATGGATAGGAAAAAACAAATTAAAAAAATAGATATATTATTAGTCGAACTACGTAACATGATTAATCAATTTAATCCATTATTCAATGAATCAAAATTAACTTTAGATGACTATGTTAATGATTTAAAAAAATTAGGATTTGAATTGGGAATTATTACTTTTAAAGAAGAAAAAACATTTATTTTAAAAGGTACTAAAAAGAATATTAAAATAATTACAAAAAACACTTTTTTTACTAATTCAATAAAATGTTACATTGGAGATGTTGATTTTAAAAAAGTAAGAAATGATGATTCTAAATTGAATCAGTTAATAAAAGATTATAGATTTGATTCATTTAATATGAATTATTATCAAATGATATGGTCCTTTTATAAATACATTTTAGAAACGATAGAAGATTACTTTTAATTACTAAAATGAATTCAGAACGATATACCCTTAGGGGTTGCGTTTTTGACTAAGGGGTTGCACTATGGGACTATTTGTATCAAAATTATAGTCCTTTGCCATTAGTAATGATTGTGTTGATATGAGATTATATACTCTAGTCAACACTTTTTTTCATAAACAATTTAGATTATTGTATTAATTAAATGATAAAATTAATAAATGTGAAAATGTTGACATATTATCTTTTTTAAGTAATAATTCATATTGTTATTACTTTTTATTTTTAAGGAGAATAAGTATTATGAAAGATGAAAAACAATTATACGATTATTTATTAAATCTAAAGAATAATAAGCAATATCAATTAGGTCTTGATGTAATAAATGAAAATGAGCATTTAATTGAA
>JALEMY010000030.1 GCA_022767485.1 Erysipelotrichaceae bacterium | reverse complement strand
TCCCCATATCCATTTTCCTCCATTTAATATGGGTGACAGTTTATTATATCATACTAAATGCATCTTTTTATTATAAAAGCCGTTTACAAAAGAAAACGCAGTTTAGAGCATAATAAACTGCATTTACTTTAATAATTAGCGATGACTATATTTATTATTATATAATTATTTTTAAAAAAATAATATTTTTTTAAAAATAACTTTACTTATATAAAGTTTTATTGTATACTAAAATAGTAAAATAGTATAATTAATTTATACATCTTAGAATTAAAAACATAGAAAGGGGTGTTTCCATGTTTGAGACTTTGCCTAGCAATTTTTTTAATTTACTAGTATCAAAGGAAAGAGACATTTATATAAAAGCTTTATTTGCAATTAGAAAAGCGATGAGACAAGATTTATATTTGACTCGTGATGATTTAGCAAAGCGCATTGCAATTTCTCTTGAAGATGATATTAAAAACGCTTCTTTGGAAGATGATGGGAAATTTGAAAGTGAAGATTTATCATCGATAAGCAATAAGGCTCTTTATATCATTAGAAAACTTAGAGATTATGGCTGGATTAATATAGATTTTAATGCTAAAAATTCTTTCGAAGAATATGTTGCTGTCCCATCTTATTCAACTCAAGCAATCAATTTCTTATATGGACTTACAAATGATGCAGAACAAGAATACAATTCGTTGGTATATTCAACCTACGCTGCTTTAAAGATGGCAGATAGCGATAACAATGACTATTATGATGCGTTGATGAGCGCTTATAAAAATACAGATAAAATAAATGAGACATTAGCTAATTTGTATTATGGTATTAGAAGTATCGAACAACGTATTGCGGAACATATAGAAATCAACGATGTTGTTTCTATTCACTTTAATGAATACTTATCAAAACTACACGATCAATATTATCATCCATATAAAACATTTGACTCGATTGAAAGATTTAGAAATCCAATTATGAAGTTGATAAGAAATTGGCGTAACAACGCTACCATTCGTAAAAAACTTCTTCAATCCGCAAAGGAGAAAAACCCAAATAAAAAAGGCGATGCATTATATGAGATGATAACTCATATGTTCGATTATGTGTATCAAGCTTATGATGATATCGAAGATAAGATGGATATTATCGACAAGAAAATTAATGACTATACTTCTGCAACAATTGATAAGATGAAACATTTGGTTAATATGGATGAATCTTATAAAGGCAAATTGATGTCCTTAGTAAAGACGCTTAATGATAATAAAGGGCACGAAGATGAAATCTGCGATATGATTGTCGATTCAACGATTTTACAACTTCAAGAATATGCTTCAAAAGAAGGTTTGTATAGTAAAAGAGAAGTACAAATATCACCTGATTTACCACCAATTGAAATCATAATTGAAGAAAAAATAGGTGATGATGTCGATGAGATTTTTGACAAGATAGCTCAAGGATACAATACAAACAAAATCAAAGAATTTATTTTATCTCGTGCTGAAGGGAGAAAAGAAGTTAGTATACAAGATATAAAGATAGAAACGGATGAAGACTTTATATTATCAATTCTTGCGATGCTTCGAGGCGATGAAAAAGAATTACCATTTAAGGTTGAATTTGATGAAGGATATCTTCATGTTAAAAACTATTTAGTACCAAATATTAAATTTATAGTGAAGGAGGGCAAGAAATAATGTTTGAACAAGATTACAATGCTTTATATGAGTCTGAAAAAGAAGAATTTCGTAGAATTGCCAACTATATTTTATCAAAGACTTTTATTATTAGAGATGTATATGATAAACAAGCAAAAAAAATGATTACATCTAGTGAATATTTGTTTATGGAAAAATATTATGATATTTTTGAAAACTATTTTAATATTGCAGGATGGAAATTGAATAAAGAACCTGTTGAAGGTTTATATTATATTGAAAATATCTATGGACAAAATAAAGCTAAGTTCGATTCATTTACTACTTATATCCTATTATCGTTAATGATAACTTATGAAGAAACTGCGCCAATCACTACACTTGGAAATAGTGTAATTACAACAACATATGATGTAATTTCAAAAATGCAAATACTTGGATTGATAACTAAAAAGCCTTCAAAGGAACAATTTAGAGTTGCTTTTAGAAGACTTGAACAATTCAATGTAATCTTAAGATTAAACACTTCTTCTGATGTTGAACTTTGGAAAATTATGATTATGCCTTCAATTCATCATATTATCGATTATGATAAGTTGAAAGAATTATGTGAATATATTCCTTCGTTTATGAAAGAAAAATATGAAAAAACTTCAACTAACAATGAAGTTAATGAATAGTAGGAGGAAAAGAAATGAAATTATTAAAAAAAGTATTATTAATAAATTGGCACTCTTTTTCAAAAGAATTAATCGAACTTGGAAATATTAACTTCTTAACTGGAAAAAACGCTGTTGGAAAGTCAACAATTGTCGATGCTATTCAACTTGTAATACTTGGTGATACGAGAGGAACATCATTTAACAAAGCAGCATCTGAAAAATCTGGAAGAACAGTCATTTCTTATTTAAAAGGTGAAGTTGGTTCTGATAATGAAGGAAATAAAAAGTATCTTCGTGAAGGTGATTTTGCTGCATATGTTGCTTTAGAATTTTTTGATGACATAAATCAATCACCATTCGTAATCGGTTTACAATTTGATGTTTCAGGAGAAAAATTAGCTTCTCACCAATTCATTTATGATGGAATTATTCCTGAGCAATGTTTTATCACTTCAAACCATGCGATGGATTATAAATCATTTAAAGAATATATTACTATTGCTTATAACAATGTTATTTTGCCTGAATCCTTAACAACATATAAAGAAGAGATGAGAAAAAAACTTGGACAATTATCACAACGTTTCTTCGCATTATTTAAAAAAGCAGTTCCTTTCCAACCAATTTATGATATTCGCAAGTTTATCACTGAATTCGTATGTGATGTTAAATATGATATAAAATCAGATCTTGAAAAAATGCAAGAAAATGTTCGTAACTACACATCATTGGAAGTTGAGGCAAAAACTATTGAAAATAAGATTTATTATCTTGAAAGAATTCATAGTTTATATGAAGCTTATGTTTCCGATAAAAATAAATGTGAACAAGCTCAATATTTAGTAGATAAGCTTGAAATTGCTAAAAAGAAAAAAGAAATTGTGAGCATCAACCAACAAATTGAAAGTCACAATCAACGTTTTTTAGAATTAAGTAGTGAAGAAGCATCTATTACAGCTGATATTAATTCTTGGAATAACGTTCGTGACCAATTAATTGTCGATAAGGAAAGCAATGACGCAGAAGTTAAACATTCGATGTTTACTAAGCAAAAAGATTCTATTAACAGAGATATCGATAGTGTCACTGAAGTATTTGAAAAATCTGCTACTAGACTTATTCATTCCTTTAATGAGTTTAAAATGATGGCTCAACAAATTAAAGAAAAGACATTCGATTTAGCTTTATGTCAAGCATCTGGCGTTGATTTAAGTGCAATATACTCAACGGCAGATAGCATTATTAGTAAAGCTGATGTTCTTGAAAAACTTGATGCTAATAATTTGAACAAATTTAGTGAAGATCAAATCGCTGAACTTTGTATGGTAGTTTCATCAATGGAAGAAATGTTCAGCAAAGTTCGTAATTACTCTGAAGCATCTATTCAAACATACATTGAAGAAAAAAATAATTATTTAAACACTATCGCCTCTTTAAGAAATGGCAAAAAGATGTATCCTAGACATTTAGTGGAATTTAAAGAATTTGTCGAACAAACATTATCAAAAAGACATAATTGCAATGTAGAGATGAACTTTGTTGCTGATTTAATGGAAATTAGAAATAAAAAATGGCAAAGTGCAATTGAAACATATTTATATTCTAATAAGTTTTCATTTGTTATCGATGAAAAATATTTTAAAGAAGCTGTTTCTTTATATAATGATAATCGCGAACGTTTCAGCGATGTTGCAATTTTAGATTCTTCGAAAATCTATGAAAGAAGAAATACCTTTAAAGTTTACCCTGGTTCATTAGTTGAAGAAATAGAAACTGATAATCCATATGTGCAAGCATATGTAAATATGTTAATTGGCACAATGATGAAAGTTGATCGTATTGAAGATATTAATAAATATGATCGTGGTATTACTTCAACTGGTATGTTATATCAACAATTCACAGCAAGACAATTGAATTTAAGTAGAAATAAAACACCATTTATTGGTAAAAAAGCAACTGAAACCCAAATTGAAGGTTATCTTGCCGAAATTGATGAAATCAATAGTAAAATGGAACAAATGCAACTTATTTCTCAACCATTTTACACGTATGGAAGATTTAACAATTTATCTGCTGTAGATATCAGTTATCACTATTCTAACTTGATGCAAATATATAAAATTGATGAATTAAAGGCTCAACTTGAAGACATCAATGACAAGATTGAAAGCATTGATATGACTGATGTTAATGAAATTCAAGCCCGTATTGATGAAGTTGATAATGAAATTCGATATGCTAACAATTCTCTTCGTCAAAATTCTCAAGAAAAAGGTTCTATTTTAACAAAGATTGAAGACTTAAAATTAGTAAAGTTAGCACAAGCACAAAACTCATTAGCAATTAAAGAAAGTGAAGTGGCTAATAAATATTCACAAGAGTGGATTTTAAATAATGTTTCTGAAGATATGCAAGAAATGTTAGCCTATATTTCAGAAGATCAAATAAGTAGAAAACTTGCTGAATCAAAACGTATTGCTGATACTCTTGGTGCAAAACGTCGTTCTTTAGAAAGAGCTCGAATTGATTATTTGACAACATTCCATGTTTCTATTGATACTAGCGATGAAACAAATGATAAATTTGATGAAGAACTTGATAAATATAAGGTAATAACACTTCCTTTATATAAAGAAAAAATCGCTTCAGCAAAAGAAAAATCTTATGAACAATTTAAAGAAGATTTGCTTTCTAAATTAAAAGCTTCAATCGAATCGGTTTCTGAACAAATTGACACTTTGAATGTTTCACTTACTAACTTTAAATTTGGGCGTGACCGCTATGAATTTGTTGTTAAACCAAACCCAACATATCAAGGAATTTACGATATGATTATGGATGAATTGTTAATGAAAGACGCGCGTACAAACTCACAAGCGTTTTATGAAAAATATAAAGATACTATCGATGACTTCTTTGCAAAACTAACTGAGGCTCCAGGAGCAAATGATGAAGAAAGAAGAGAAATCATTGATAAAAATATTTCTTTATACACTGATTATCGTACTTATTTAGACTTTGACTTACTTGTTTTAAATAGTGAAACAAATCAAGTTCAATCATTAGCTAAGTCTATGAATACTAAATCAGGAGGAGAAACACAAACACCATTTTATATTTCAATTCTTGCATCAATTGCCAATGAATATCGTATCAATTTGACAAAAGAAGAATCGAATACCCCTCGTTTAATTTTGTTTGATGAGGCATTTAATAAGATGGACTCTGAACGTATTAAAGAATCAATTGAATTGTTAAAACGTTTTGGCCTTCAAGCAATCTTAGTTGCTCCACCAGAAAAAGTATCAGATATTGCTCCTTTAGTTGACCGAAACTTATGTGTTATTAGACGTCGTAATAATGCCTTTGTAAAATGGTTTGATAAGAGTGATATTGAGCAATACTCAACTGATAGATAATAATTATTATAAGAATTTATTATTTCACAATAAAATGTGCAATGATAAGTTCTTTTTTTGTATAAAATAATTAAAAAATGCAAAAGACTATGGTAAAGAAGGTGAAAAAATGGCTAAATCAAGTAAAAGAAGTATGTATCCTAAAAGGAAAAATATCCAAAATGATGATGATCTATATGAATTTGCTGATGAATATGATATGTTGACTAGTCGACCACTTCAACTACAAAAGATACAAAATAGAGAGTTTACTCGCTCGTTAAATAAAAAGAATAATAAAAGAGGTAAAACTGCTTAAAAGCAGTTTTTTTCAAGTGGAAATAATTGCTTATACACTACTTATAATAGTCATAATAGTCGATTTGCTATTTTATATACCTTTAAAAATACACTTATATATGGATAATAAAAGTTTTTATTTATATATTTTTGCTATACCTATAATTGCACTTGATAATAAAAGAAATATTAATCGTTTATATAATAAAATATCAATCGATAAAATAAAATCAACATCAGCAAAGGATTTAAAGATAATACATTCCATTAAAATAAAGCATTTATATATTAAAATATCGTCATATAACGCAAGCATTTATTCAAACATCATTTATCCATTAATATCACTTTCCTATATTAGTTCAAAATTTGCTTTAAAAATAGGGGAAAAAGATAGTTTATATTTATGTGTTGATGTTAAAATCATCAATTTTATACATGAGTTAATAAAAATAAGAAAGGAAAAATATAATGAAAGAAAATCCTATCAATGAAATATTAAAAACATCACTTGAAAACATGTCAACATTAACAAATGTTAATAAGATAGTAGGAGATCCTATGCTTCTTCCAAATGATATGATAGCAATACCTATTAGCAAAGTAGTATGTGGCTATGGTGTTGGAGGAAGCGAGTATCAAAACTCGAAAGTAGAAGTAGCAAGTGAAATATACCCATTTGGTGGAGGAAGCGGGGGCGGACTTACTATTTCACCAATAGCTTTATTAATCATTAAAGACGACAAAATTAAAGTTGTTAATGTTGAAAAAGAAAATGATATATTGATAAAAGTAGCGGATGTAATTAAAGATATTATAAAAAAATAGTTATTTTTCGCATTTTTTAATAAGTCAAACAATCAATTAAGGTTTTCACAATTTTTAAAGTGTGGTATAATAAAAAATTGATTGGAGGAATGAAAATGAAAAGTAAGAATAAAATAAGTCTAATAATAATATTAATTTGTCTTTGTTCTTGCAATTCGCTAAATGGTGAGTGGAAGGCTATGAGTGTTTTGGAAAATAGCATATTAACTTCGTCAAACATTAAAGTTTCTCCATTTAATACTTATATGAATTTGTATTATTATTTTGATAAAAATGAAGCGAATATCGATGATAGTTTTGCTGATATTTCCTCTATTTTTACGAATTCAATTGTTAAATACCACAAACAGTTTGATCGTCACTATGATTACTATGATGATAATAATGAATTAATAACAAATATTAAAAGAATAAATGAATCATATGGTAGTAGTAAAGCGGTTAAATGCAGTGATGAATTATATGAATTATTAAAAATTGGAGTAGAAGCTTTTCATTTAACAGATGGGATGTTTAATATTTTCACAGGTGGATTAACTTCATTTTGGGAATATGTGTTAGAGGATATATGCAATTATGGTGATATAATGCAATTAGATCCATATTATAGCGATATTCAAGCAAACAATATATCAAAGCTATTAAGTGTTATTCCTAAAACAAATGATGAAATAAATAGGCAATTAACTTTCGATGATGATAATAAAACTGTAACTTTCAATCGAATAGATTTAGATGAAAGTGAAAATGATAGTGTCAATATTATCATTGATGATAATGTCTGTTTAACTATTCCTTTAAAACCAATTATTAGTGTTGGAGGAGTTGCTAAAGGCTTTGCTACTGATTTAGCTAAAGATAGTTTAGTAAAAAGTGGCTATACAAAAGGCTATATATCAAGTGGTGGCTCATCGATTTCTACTTTATCTAAGCCAATTTATGAAAAAAAGGATAAAGGACATAAGATTAGTGTTATTAATCCAAAAGCTTCAACAATTTTTGAAAAAGAAGTTGCTTTTTCTATTTATTTCCAAGATGAATTTAATTTTTCAACCTCTGGTAATTATACAACTAATAAAAGTTATGTTTTAAATACAAATGAGGGATCAATTTATCGCCATCATATTTTAAATCCTTTCACTGGAGAAGCAGAAAACTATTATTGTCAAGTATCGGTATTTTCAAATACTTTTTCTAGTGCATTTTTAGATTGTTTTTCTACTGCATTAATGAATTTATCTATCGAAGATGGAGCATTATTAAGAAAGAAGATTAAAGATGCTTTTCCATCTTATGATTTAAATGTTTTTTATCTTGATAATAAAAGCACACCAACCATTTATACTTCTTGTCAAAAAAGTGATAATATAGTTGTTGCAAAAGGAATGGAAATCGTCTATGAAATCTAATTTTTCAACTAAATTTAACTTTTTTGATTTGATAGTAGTAATCATTTCAGTAGTAGTTATTTCATTAGCGATAGTTGGTGTTAATATATCGACTGTTAAAAATAAAGATTCATCTTATAAAGTACAAATACGTCATCAAAATAAAATTATTAAAGAGATTTCAATGGATGATGTTAAAGATCAAATGGAAATAATACTACTTAAGGATGATTATCCTAATCTTAAAGGGGAAGTTCACATTTTAATAGATTGTGAAAAAGGCATTTGCTATCAAAATGTAACTTGTCCTAATCATACATGTGAAAAGATGGGATGGATAAATATTCCAAATTTTCCTATAGTTTGTGTGCCAAATGATTTAACAACGACAATAATTACATCGTCAAAAACACCAGATAATGTTTTGGGGTAATAGCATATGAAAAGGGATAATTTAACTCATAAAATAATTCGTTTAGCCATATTTTTAGCTCTAGGAATTGTCTTTAATATCGTCGAATCATTACTTCCATTACCTATTCCACTTCCTGGTGTAAGATTGGGCCTTGCTAATACGATGGGACTTATAGTATTGTATTATTATTCACCAAAAGAATTTTTAGCTATTGGTTTTTTAAGAGTGTTTTTTGTAGGGTTATTAAGAACAGGCATTGGAAGTGTAGCTTTTACTTTATCTTTATCAGGGTGGGCTTTGTCGTCACTTATCGTTTTAATTGTATATTTTTTCCATAAAGTATCGATTTATGGATTATCCATTATCAGTGCCATTTTTCATTCCGTTGGACAAATTGTAATGGTTATGATTTTATATGAACTTCCTTCGATGATTAATTACTTGTTTTTACTTCTTTTATCAAGTGCAATATCAGGTTTTCTAGTGGCAATTATTAGCGCTAAAGTAATAGCTTTATTAAATCGTATATTTAACGTTTCTCATGTAAAAATGTAATGAGTATGTTTTTTTTCTTGTATGTCGTAATATACGATGTATAATATAAATTGGAGGGAAAAATATGATATTATCTTTTTATGATTGGTTAGTAGGAAACTTAGGAAAACCTGGGGAATACCAATTTAAAAAAATATATTGGATAACATTAATTTTTGTTTTATTATTTGTTGCTTTATATGCAGTTTTAGGAGCAAATAAGAAAATATCAGATAAAAATAAAAGAAAAATTCTTGTTGTAACAGCTATTTTTCAACTTTCTTTTGAATTGTTATGGAGAGTTATATTCTTCTTTGTAAAAAAATCACCAATAAATCAATTATGGCCCATGTATCCATGCAATTTAGGAGGCATAATCATTCCTATAATAGCTTTGTGTAATTGGAAAAAAGGAAAACGTATTTTTTATCTTTTTGCCTTTTTAGGCGCTTGTTTGACTTTTGCTTTCCCAGAGGGTATTTTTTGCAGCGATGTAATGGTATTTCCAATTTTAAAAAGTGTTTTACAACATACAGGCATATTGATGATTCCAGTTTTTGAATATAGTTCAAATAGTTTTAAATCATCAATAAAAGATTATGCATACACGATTTTAGGCTGCTATATTCATCTAATAAATTGTGAAATTATCGATCGTCTATTTGGCTTAAAAGGTGACTATATGTTTTTTAAAAGCGGTTTACCATTTGTAATTAAAGGTGTCCCTCAATTCATCACTTTGACAATATTTGCACTCATAGTAATATTTATTTTTTCATATATTAGTGATATTAAAACTTCAAATCAATTTATTTTAGAAACAAAAGAAAAAATCATTAATAAAAACCATAGACAAGAAGCTAAAGTATAAATTAATAAGAAAACCTAAAAGTATCATTTTTGCATTTAATAAAGGCTAAAATGATTGCAAATAGGTTTTTTAATTTTTAAGTGTTATTTATATATTAAAATATATAAAGTTTGTGAAAAAATATACAAAATCTGTGAAAATTAATAATTAAATCGTTGCAAAAGGACAAAAATATATATATAATATATTTGCTTTATTATTAGGAGGAGAAAAATTATGAATTTTAAGAAATTATTAGTAATGAGCACTTGTTTAGCATGTGGACTAACTTTAGCTTCATGTGGTGAAAAAACAACAACTGTAAATGTTGGCTTAGGTTATGCAGCAGCATTTAATGCAGCTAAATCTCAATTTGATGTAACAACAGCTATGGTAGCATTCGATGGCGATAAAATTGTTGATGCAAGAATCGACGTTGTTCAAGTTAAAGTTGGAGCTGAATCAACTGGTTCTGAAGAAAATGGCGATTTAGCATATACTGGCGCTGTTAAATTAAATAACACTAACCTTAACGATGAAGGTTATGTTACAACAAAACTTGAATTAGGTAAAAATTACAACATGGTTCAAATTGGCCACTCTGTAGCAGAAGTTGATGTTCAAATCGAATCATTTGCAGACTGGACAGCTGGAAAAACTATCGCTGAAGTTAAAGCAGCAATGGATGGAACAAAACTTGCAGAAGGTACATTAGCTAATTGTACAATCAATGTTCATGAATTTGTTGCAGCAATTGAAAGCGCATGGACATTAAAATCAGCTGATACAGTAAATGTAAGTTCATTCACTACTGGTGTTGCTATTAATAGTAAATTATCTGATGGAAATCATGATGGTGCTTTAGATGAAGTTACAGTTGATATCGCTGGTACATTAGTATCTGGTGGTAAAGTTGTAGCTGCACAAATCGATGCTGTATATTTTGATTTAGTAGTTAGTAGTGATAAAGGTGCTGTTTCTGTTAACACAGCTTCAAAATATTATGATGAAACTACTTTAAGCAAATCTAAGAAGACTTTAGGTGATGCTTATAATATGAAACCAGCATCACAAATTCAAAAAGAATGGTATGAACAAGCTGCTGCAGTTGAAGCTGCTGCTGTTGGAAAAACTCCAGCTGAAATCAAAGCATTAGTTAAAGGTGAAGGCGAACTTGCAAACGCAACAATGGTAGTTGCTCCTTATCTTTCAGCATTAGCAAAAGCTACAACTTATGCTGATTTAGAACACGTTGGCCCTCAAGCTTAATAATTTAATAATTTAGCAGGTAGAAATACCTGCTTTTTTTATTTTCTAAACATTCATATTGCTTCTATAATTGTTGAAAATGTGGTATACTAGGAAGGAAAACTTTAAAATGTTATACATTTTATTAAAAAGGAAATAAACTATATGAAAAATAAATCGATTCTTATTTTATTATTATCATCGCTAACATTATTTTCATGTACTACTAATAATTATCAAGTTTATGAATATGATGTAAACGGTTTTTTTATAGATGATGAATTTGTTTTTCCTATGAATACTTTGACAAAAGTAAAATCTTATCAAAAAGATGATGAAATGTTTGCTATTTTTGAAGATATGGTTAAAAAAAATAGTGCGGAAGTTGATCGTTATCATACCTATGAGGGAATAAATAATTTAAAAACAATTAATGATTCTTGTGGTAAAAATGAAAAAATAAAAGTATCTGATGACTTGTTTGAACTTTTATCATTAGCAATAGAATATACAAAACTTTCTGAAGGTAAATTTAACCTTGCTATGGGATCTTTAATCGATTTATATTCTCCTTATTTTTCCTCTTCTAAAGATATGGTTTATGATTGCTTTCCTATAGAAGATGAGTTATTAAATAATGTTATTTCATCTATTCCTAATTATTCTGACATTGAAAATTATATTGTTTTAGATGAAGAGAATAAAACGGTTTTATTAAATAAATATAATGATGAAAATGTTGTAATATCTCTAGGAGCTATTGCTAAAGGATTTGTTATGCAAAAATGTTATGATTATTTGCAAACTTTAAATAAACCTTATTTAATTGATGCTGGTTCATCAACTATGGCTTGCATAAATGAAAATCCTATTTCATCAAATAAAAAATGGTCCATAGCCTTTAAAGACCCTAGCATTAATACACCAGAGATGTATCTATGCAATGTTCATTTAAATAAAAATGTTAAAATTTCTACATCAGGTGATTATTTACAAAACTTTTCTTATCTAAAAGATAACATAATATATAAAGAGCATCATATCTTAGATTTTAACACTGGTAAATCTAATCATTATTTAAGAAATGCTTCCTTAATATCATATGACGCTTCTTTAACTATGTTAGATGCATTATCAACAGCTTTGTTTAATTGTAATAGTGCTTCTTCACGTTTAAAATTAATTAATGTATTTGAAGAAAGATATAATTGTCATATTGATTATTGTTTTGTAATACCAAAAACAGCAAATGGTAATATTGATTATGATACATATTATTTAGAACTTTCATCATCATTTGCTAGTAGCGTAGTTAATCAATATTCAAAAAATGCAATTGAAATAATAATTAACAAATAGGAGGATAATATGAAGAAAAGAGTTTTATCAGTTTATCCATATATTCTTATTTTCTTATTTTCACTGATGGGAACATACTTGATTTTTTATAAAGGAATCAACACTGGAGATGATTATCGTTTTCATTTTGCAAATATTATCGAGCAATATGAAACATTATTAAGTAAGCATGAACTATCACCAATTAGTGGTATTTTAGCTATGGGCCTTGGTAGTGGAACACGCCTTTTTTATTCGCCTCTTCCTCATTTGACGGTTGCTTTATTATCTTTATTTATGCGCTTATATAATCTTGGAATAATAGCAGCATATAAAATGGTAATAGTATTAACTGTTTTTATTTCTGGTATTTTTATGTATCGTTTTGCAATGCATTTTAGTAAAAATAATAAAGTTGCCTCCCTTTTAGCAGCAGCATGTTTTGTTTTATACCCATATAGATTATTTGATGCTTTTTGTCGACTTGCATTTGCCGAAGCGTATTCATTTATGTTTTTACCTTTGTTTTTTATGGGTATTTATGATATCACACATGATGAAAAGACTAAAATTGTGTCATTTATTGAAATAATAATTGGTGGTTCATTACTTTTTTTATCCCATAATCTAACAGCTTTTTTTACTTTTTTAGTAGGAATTATTTATTTATTAGTCAATATCAAAAGCATAATAATAAAGTTTAAAGATAAAAGATTTATTAGCTATGTTATAATTTCAATATTTACTTTATGTGGCATTGCTTCAATTGCTTTTATAAGTCAATTGGAGTTGATGGGACTTGATATATATAATTTAACTGATGATGTTAGAATGTGGACTAATATTGAGGCGGTTTTAAAAAGAACAGGACAAGAATTTGATTATTCTGGTTTTTTAAACGTTATTTATCTATGTTCAAAATTTAAAGATTATATCACTTTGTCATCACTTATTGTTGGACTTATTATGTATATTATTGCTTGCATTATTTTCGTTATTTTAGAGTTTGCTTTAAAGGAAATAAAAAGATTGAAGAATTTTCATCTTTTAATATCATCTTTTGTTTTATTTCTTTGTGTATCATTAATTGACGTAAGAATAGAAATTTATTTAGGGACGATAGTATTTGAATTATTATATTTATTTGCTATCTTTTCAAAGAATCAAACGATTTCAAATAAAGATAAAAAAATATATAAAGATTCATTATTTTGGTTTTGCATAGTGATGATTATAGTAATGATTTTTATGATGGAAAACAAATGGATATGGACTGTTTTACCATCGATAATGCTTAAAATCCAATTTCCATGGCGATTATGGGCAATAGTTCAACTATTAGTATCTATTTTAGTAGGGTTGATTGGCTATTATTTAAATTATAAAAAGTGTTGTTTGGTAACTTTATCTATATTGGTTGGTTTTTTAATTGTTAGCAACGAACCATTAATTGAAAAAAGAATGGTACATCATGTTAATAATGGTGGTTGGGTCAACGAAATTGATTATGAATCTGTTAATTATAGTTCATCACTTGGATGGAACAAAGAATATTTGCCAAAAGTTTTTTATCAAGCTGATTATCAATGTGAATATTCCAATTCTCTTTATTATAAAATTGTTCCTAAATTAACGAAGAATTCGCATTATTCTGATCAATACGATTATTATTACGAACCCATAATCTTAAATTATTCAAATGGAGGAAATGTTGCCGTCAATGAAGCTTTTTCACCTTATTATGATTTTAATGTTGATTTAAATAACGATGGAAGCATTATTCAAATGCCTTTAATTTATTATCCAGGTTATGAAATATGTGCGACAAATACAAATACAAACGAAGTGATAACTTTGCGTGGCGAAAATATTGATGGTTTTGTATCGTTTACTTTAGATCAAGGAAGTTATCAAATTACTACAAATTATGTTGCTACTACAGCAAGAAAAATATCTTATGTTTGGTTTTTAACTTCCATAATAACCTTATCTGGTATGATTATTTACGCTTGTATTTTTGAAAATAAAAAGGAGAAAAAAGATGCAAATAAAAAAAGTGAAACAAAGTGAATTTGAATCATTAATAGAATTGATGAATGATTCTTTTAATATGGAAGGAAATAATCGTTTTGAACATCTTCTTCCAAAATATTACTTTAAAGAAAACACATCGATGATTCATTATGGAGTTTATGAAAATGACATATTAGTGGCAAGTATTGGTTTATATCCTATGACTTTTATAAGTAATAATGTAACATTATCTGCAGCTTGTGTTGGTGCTGTCTCTACTCATCCTTCATATCGAAATAAAGGCTATTTTTCATTATTAATGAAAAAGATTATTGAAATAGGAAAAAAGAATAAATACGATTTACTTTTTTTAGGTGGTAATCGTTATCGTTATGGTCATTTTAATTTTGAATGTGGCGGAAGAAAACTTGTAGTTAATTTATCAAAACGCACAAAAAAACAATTAAGGCCTTCTTCATACGTAGTAAAAGAACTCAATATTGATGATAGTAATTATATCGATGAGTGCTTAAAAATATATAATAATCAAAGACAGCATATTATTAGAACTAAGCAAAACTTTTATTCTTTTTTACTTTCATGGAATTGCAAACCTTATATTGTCTTAGTAGATAACCAACTAGTTGGTTATTTTACAATAAAAGGGAATAATGAAATTTATGAAATGATGTATAAAAAAGGATATCGTGACACATTATTATCAGCGTGCTTATTAGACAAGGAAAGTGTCAATGTAACCCTACCTATGTGGGAATTAAATAACAATCTATTAAATAAAGTTGATTGGTATGTTGTTGAACATAACGAAATGTTTTATGTTTATAATTGGGACAATGTTGCAAAATATCTTCGATTTAATAAAGATTATGAAAAAGAGTTTACAAAATTAAGTAGAAAAGAAAAGATAAGATTTGGACTTGGTGATGAAGTATCAAACAGTCATTATAGCGATGATTCATTTTTTATTTTTCCATGTGATGCGGGATAATTACTACTTTACATATAATATTTTTTTATGCTATACTTATTGGGCAGTAAAGCTAATGGGGTTGATTTGGTTTCGACAGGCTATGGCTAGGTGCGATAAGCATGTGGAGTGATTACCTAATAATCAAAATAAAAATAAATAACAATTACAATTCAAATAGATCATTTGCATTCGCTGCTTAATTCCTAACATAAGGAAGTGATCCCTTGACCTAATTTCGTCTACTAAGTTAGTAATCAGGGTCAACCATAGTAGAATAAGCCTATATAATGATTGTAAAAAAGGACGAAAAAATCTACAATCTCGTAATTTTTATTCTTGTTAATTGAAATAAAAATTATTAAATAAAAATCAATTAAATAAACATGTAGAAGGTCGTATGAGGCTTGGTTTGGACACGGGTTCAATTCCCGCCAACTCCACCATAAGAAAAGCAAAGGTTTTATACAATAGTATTTAACCTTTTTTCTTTGCTTAAAGGGAGTTCTTTCCTTTCTGTAAGTAAACATCAGAGTCTTGTAGGAGCGTCAAACGGACTTTTACATTATATATAATAACTGTATACGTCAAAATTTAACACTCTAGCAAAAATATAATAAAATGCTATCCTAGAAATAGGAGGAGCAAGGTATGATAGAAAAAATAGAAAAGCATCGTTATTATACTGTTGATTAGCAAAAAAAATGATAAAGATATTGGC
>JALEMY010000150.1 GCA_022767485.1 Erysipelotrichaceae bacterium | reverse complement strand
TTAGATGAAACACTACTTTTTTCAGGAGTTGCTAAAAACAAATCCTTACATCCTTGATGATTTACACCAAGTAATGTTTGATAATTGCCATCACTATAACCTTCACTTATATAACTTTCATCACCTATAACATCACGAAGTAAGATATATGAAGGAGTGTGATTAATAATATTATTTCCACTAATTTCAAAGCCACTATTACCTGTTTTTTCATTTGCTGGTAATTGTTGATATACTTGATATTTAATCGAATTAAAGTTTGTAATATTACCAAATTCTTCAACAGTTAAAATGGCTGGAACTTTAAAATAAAATGTTTTTGTTTGCGATATGCTAGAATAAGTAACCGTTGCTTCAATTGCTACGCTACTTTCTGAAGATGAAAACTTTGTTGGATCAATTTCAATAGTATATGTATCATCATCATTTAATGAAGAAATGTTAGTAATAACTCCACTACTTCCTACACCATATGTTAATGTAAACTCATCATTGAAAGATGCAGGTAATTTAAAATTAGCACTTTCATTAGCCATTCCTTTATTGATTCTTGTATCAAGCATATTGTATAAAATATCAACATCAACTAATTGTTGATTAACATGAGCAAACGCTGGTTCTAAAATACTAGTGTTTGTACCAACTGATAAAATGACTTTAATAACACTACTATAAACCTCACCTGTTATAAATGTCCCTGTTACATTAATTTCTCCATAAGTATTTAATGTATCTTTGTTTAAATAAATTGCATTATTTTCACTTTCATCAAGCGATAAATAATTATATGGTTTTTCATTATTTTCAGCAATTATTTCACTATAAGTTAAACTTACTAATTCTATTTCTCGATGAGCATTCCAAACATATTTTTCTGATTCGTTTTCTACTATACTTGGTGTATTATAATTTTTTCTATAATCGTAAGCACTATTTTCATCAACCAAAGGTAGATAATAATAAGCTTCATCTTTATTATCAGAATATACTTTATAAATTACAAGAGGGCTTATTTCATTTACTAAACGATAAAAATTAATTTCATTACTATGAGCAGATACCATGAAAGTAAATGATTTTGTAATAATTGTTTCATTAATTCTAATCGTTGCATATAAACTAACTTTTTCTCTATCAGCATAGGAAGCAACAATTATTCCATCGTGGTTCATAATTTCTTCATTTGATGATGTCCAACTAATTTCAATATTCTTGTTATTTATAGCTTTTGGTAAAAACAAATCTGTTGTGACTACTTTATTTTCATCATTTGGAATATGTGTCAAATAAGAAGAAGCAATG
>JALEMY010000019.1 GCA_022767485.1 Erysipelotrichaceae bacterium | reverse complement strand
ACACCTTCTAGTAAAGATCCTTCATTTTTCCATATTGCTTATGGTCATGGAAGAAATATCGATATAGATCTTGGAAACATTATGGCCATAAATGCTATTAAAGCAGAGTTTTTATGCGATTTAGCAAATAATATTAGAGTTCCTTCAACCTACACTATTCAGGTATCAACAGATGGTGAAACATTTGTTAGTGTTGCTGGAAAAGAAAGTAAAATGTTTATGAACAATAATAAACAATTATATCAACTAGAAGAAACACTATCATATTTTGTCCTTGCTCGTTATGTTCGCTTATCATTTCAAAACCAAGCTAATCTAGATTATGGTAAGAAAGTATATATAAGTGAAATTGAAATATATGGAAAGAAAAATACTAGTGAAGCTAAAAATGCTAGTTATGATGAAAGTATAGTATTTGGTAATTATCCAAATCCTGACACTTATAATGTCAATAATATGTTATTTTCTTTTGTCTATGAAGATCATAGATTAGATGAAAATAACGTCATGCCTCTTCTTTCTTATATGGGCCAAAATGGAAATATTATCGATTCGTTTTTTGATACTTTTATAGTATGCGCTTCATCAAGTAAGGTAGCAACATCATTAGATGCTAAAGAAAATATCACATTAAGAGCTAGTGAAATCTTCATTGATAATTATAATTTAGCTGCTATTGAAAAAGGACAAGAAATCGTTAATAAAGCACTAAACAGCAATGATAAAATAAATATTTTCCTAGGTCTTGATTTTTCTTATTCAAACGATTTATGTTCAGATGTTGATAACGATGGCTTAAATGAAGATTTATCAACTAGCGAAGATTTAGCTGATTTTTTGATTTATCAAGTTGATTATCTAACTAATTTATTCAACGAAAAACAATATAAAAATATCGAATTAAGAGGTTTTTATTGGCCAGAAGAATATTTTGATGAAACTAAGATAGACGAACAATTAATTGCTATGCAAGAAATGAATGAGCACATTCATAATTTAAATAAATTAAGTTTTTGGTGTCCTTTTTATGGAGTTGATACTAGTGCTTATTGGTATGATGCCTCATTTGATTTTGCCTGTATGCAACCAAATTATATGTTTAATAATGTCAGTGAAAATAGATTATATGCAACAGCTTATGAAGCGTTAAATTATGGCATGTGTGTTGAACTTGAACTTGAAGATGTCGTATCTGATTCATCGATAAATAAATTTTATAAATATTTAGAATATGGTATTAAATATGGCTACATGAATTCTATTAAAGTATCCTATCATGGAAGCGGTGCTGGCTCATACTATCAAGCTTATTTACACAATTATGAACTATATAAGAACGTATATTTATATAGTAAAAACAAGTTAACACTTGGTTTTAATAGTTCATATACATTAAATAAAGATAGTTTTATTGATAGAGAAATTATAGGTAGTGCCGATAGTTTATTTACTTTAAATATCGGTGATATTTCAAAATTACATTACAAAATAAAACAATCTGCATGCTATGGCGATATTACAATCAATTATGATGGAACTATATCGTATCAAGCTTTGTATAATTATCAAGGGTATGATTATCTTATTTTGACTCTTTTTGATGAACAAGGAAATTATAAGGATATTAAAATTACTTTTAAAATTACCAAATAATTATATTAGGAGGACATATGAAAAGAAAACATTTTACATTATCATTTGTATTAACATCTTTATTGTTAGCTATTTCTTCTTGTAATCCATCTGTTGTTGAAAGTTCATCTATTAGTGAAAGTTCATCTATTAATGAAAGCTCATCTGTTGTTGAAAGTTCATCTATTAATGAAAGTTCATCCATTAGTGAAAGTTCAACTTTTAGCGAAGAAAGCATTAGCTATATTGAAAACGATAATGAAATTATCGATTTAAATTTACCAAGTTTATCTATTGATAGAATGATTTATTATAAAACAAATGACATTAATGTTAGTGTTTCATCAACACTTTCATCTTTAGATTGGGTAGGTATTTATAAAGAAAACGATGAACCTGGTAGTGTTGACGCCATAACTTGGCAGTACGTTAGCTCAACAAAAAAGCTTTCTTTTGAAGCAAGCACATTACCAAATTTTGGCTTTTATAGTATCTATCTTTGTAAGAATAATGGTTATGATGTGTATGATAAGAAAACATTTTATTTAAAAGATGTTACTGATAATACCAATTATCGTGTTAGAAACGCAACTTTTTCATCTTTTAATGAAAACAATATTTTCACTTCAAGTTTAACTATTTATCCATCATCATTAAAAGAACTTACATATATTATTTATTGGACAAAAGATGAAGAAATGCTTGAAGATTATAGTGCTATTAAAATGATAAAAGCAAAAGATCAAGAAAGTTTTACCATCGATTTTAACACTTGTATGTATGCACCACTTGAAGCAAATGGCATCGCTATTATGGTGCTTGAAGGAAGAAGTTCCCCATTAATTTTAGATATAGATGACACCATCAAACGTTACCCATCAAATTATCAATATAGTTTTAATGTAATAACTGATTTACATGTATCAACATATTTTCAAAACTTTAATGCCCATTTAAAAATGGCACTTTTAGATATCGCTTCAAATGCTAGTAATTCAAAAGGAATCTTTACAGTTGGAGATAATGTTAATACAACATCAGAAGATGAATATAAACTATTAAATCAATTCGTTAATGAAAACACGTTTTCTTATTCACCTAAAATATATTATACCTTAGGTAATCATGATTATATGTATCTTTCTTCATTTGATACAGCTATCAATCAATTTAAACAATATACACAAATGGAAAATGCCTATTATAGTGTAACTATTAATGACAACCATTTTATTGTTTTAGGATCTGATTCATTAAAAGGCGAAGGCGAAATGAGTGATGAGCAATTATCGTTTTTAGAAAACAAATTAAAGGAAATAAATAAAGATGAGTATGTTTTCATCTTTCTTCATCAACCATTAAAAAATACTGTATCTGGTTCTTTATATGATGAAATGGGACAAATTTGGTATGGTTTTACAAATCAAGATGAAAAAATTAGAAGTCTAATAAGTCCATATAAAAACGCTATTTTATTTACAGGACATACTCACTGGTCACTTAATTCATATAAACCAGTATTATTTGGAAATAAACAAACTAATTCCTTTGTAAATTGTGCTTCTGTCGGCTATTTATGGAGTGATGATGATAAGCAAATCGAAGGTAGTGAAGGAATATATGTCGATGTCTATGAAGATTATCTATTAATCAAAGGACGCGAATTTAGCGATAAACAATGGATCTCTAATGCGATGTTTTTATTCCCAAAATCATAATATTTTGTTAAAATATTCTTTGTTTAGTGGAGGTGTGTTATGAAAGTTGCTGATAAATGGAATGATTATAAATTAATTGCAACAGGAGATGGAGAAAAACTTGAAAAATGGGGACCATATATTCTTCTTCGACCTGACCCTCAAATAATATGGAAAAATAAAACAAAACTAGCTAATTATCCTTCATTAGATGCCCATTATATTAGAAGTTCATCAGGCGGTGGCAAATGGGATATTATTAATAAAATTCCTGATGAATGGACTATATCTTATCAAAATTTGAAATTTTCTATTAAACCTATGGGGTTTAAACATACCGGATTATTTCCAGAACAAGCAGTCAATTGGGAAATTATGATGGATTTAATAAAAAAAGCTAATAGAGAAATTAGCGTGTTAAATTTATTTGCTTACACAGGAGGTGCAAGCGTTGCCTGTGCTTCAAGTGGCGCTAGTGTTTGCCATGTAGATTGTGTAAAACAAATCGTTGATAGAGCTAAATTAAATATGAAACTTAGTGGTCTTGAAAATGCAAATGTTCGTTATATCGTCGATGATTGTAAGAAATTTGTCGAAAGAGAAATAAGAAGAAATCACCATTATGATGCTATAATTATGGATCCTCCAAGTTTTGGTAGAAGTGGTGCTAATAGTGTTTGGAAACTTGAAGATGATTTATATGATTTTGTTAAACTATGTAAACAACTTTTATCTAATAAACCATTATTTGTTTTAATAAACAATTATACAACAGGAATATCAAAAACTGTTGCTGAAAACATTTTAAGACTTGTTTTAAATGACATACCCGGAGATTTTTCTTCATATGAAGTCGGTTTAAAAAGTGAAGAAGGAATTATCCTTCCTTGTGGAAATTCGGCCTTATTTATCGGAAAATAATTTAAAAGGGGCTGTAAAGAAATAAACTATGAAAAGTAGTTGTTTCAATACAGCTTTTTTTTGTTGCTAAGGCATAAAAAAAGAGCTCCTTTTCAGTGAAAAGAAAGCTCAATTTTGTTATAATTAACTTATGAATAAGTTAATCT
>JALEMY010000013.1 GCA_022767485.1 Erysipelotrichaceae bacterium | reverse complement strand
CCTGAATCATCAGCTAATATTATTTTATTGGTGTATTTTGCAATTTCTAAAGCTTTAATTAATGAATTTTCTTTAAAAGTGCTACCTGTTTCAGCAATTTCGCATTCTATATTTTCATCCTTTAAAGAAAAAACATTAAATCCAAGAGGACATAAAATCTCCTTATATTCATTTACTTTATGTGAATTGTTGCTTGCTATAACTATATCCATATTTTATTTCCTTTCGATTGCAATAACAAATGGTGGGTTATTTATTTGATTAATAAAAGAATAAACTATCACATCAAAATCCTTTTGGTCTAATGATTTAACATATTTTAAAATGGCTTCTTTTTCATTTTTTCCTTCTTCATGTCCAGGATAAACTACAATTACAATAATACCTTTTGGTAATAAATAATCAAGCGCTTTTTTTAAAGCTAAAATTGTTGTATGTGCTTTCGTTGTTATTATTTTATTTCCACAAGGTAAATAACCTAAATTAAAAATAAAACCTTTAACTTTGAAATCTATAATTTCATCGAACAAATCATGCGATAAAAGATGTAATGAATAATTAGTAAGATTATTATCATTTAATAACTTTTTTGTATTGTCTAATGCTAATTGTTGAATATCAAAACCATAAACAAATTTACAGTTTTGACATAAAAATAGTGTGTCTTTACCATTACCAATAGTCATATCGATAAAGATATCATCATTATTGATATGGTTTTTTATAAGTGAATGTGCAAATTGCAAAATTTTTTCCATATTATTTCCTCACGTTTTATCTATTGATGTTTTTAATAATATATCTTTAAGATATAAACACCATAATTATATCATTTTATTTTACAATTCATATATCATAATGTATAATTATTTATTGGTTATATTATTAGGAGGAATATATGAATAGTTTATTATTTCTTGCAGAATCAAGTGAAGTGGCTACTGAACAAACACAATTAGAAGTTATTATTAGTAAGATATTAACATGGTGTTTAACTTCTGGTGTAAAAATTGTAATAGGACTAATAGGTTTATTTATCTTATTTAAAATCATTAATTTTATTGCGAAAAAAGTTAAAAACAACTTAGAGAAAAGGAAACATGATAGGACAATTACAAATGTCATTTATCACGCTATTAAAAAAGGCTTAAAAGCGATTCTTTTTATCTTATTTTTAGGTTATGTTGGCATTGATACAGCAGGAATTGGTTCAATTATAGCATCATGTGCTGTTGCAGTGGGTCTTGCTTTACAAGGTTCTTTAGCAAACTTAGCTGGTTGGTTCATCATCATTGTTATGCGACCAATTAGACTTGGCGATTATGTTAGTTGCCAAGGATGTGAAGGAACTGTTGAAGACATCAATTTATTTTATACTTACATAAATACCGTTGATAATAAAGTGATAATGATTCCAAATGGTTCTTTATCAAATGGCAATATTACTAATTACTCAATTAAGAAAACAAGAAGAGTTGATCAAGTATTCCAAATCTCATATGTTGATGATGTAAATAAAGCAATTAATGTCATTAAAGATGTAATAGCAAAACATGAAAAAATACTAAAAGATCCTGAAGCATTTGTTAGAATGTCAAATCTTGATAGTAGTAGTATTAATATCTCGTCGAAAGTTTGGGTAAAGCAAGAAGATTATTGGACAGTATATTTTGATTTGCTTCAACAAGTTAAAGAAGCATTTGATGAAAATAATATTACAGTTCCTTACAATCAACTTGATGTGCACATATCAAATAATTAATAAAGAAGGCATTAGCCTTCTTTATTTTTTCAATCTATTTTCCAGTTCTAAGACACTTTTAAATCTAAACATGTTATTCATAAATTGATTTAAATTATCATATTCTTGTGATGAAAGTTTCATATCATTAACAATAAATAGCAAAG
Organism: Erysipelotrichaceae bacterium; assembly: GCA_022767485.1. GTDB lineage: Bacteria > Bacillota_I > Bacilli_A > RFN20 > CAG-631 > CAKPXW01. The sequence continues at coordinate 6,664 of JALEMY010000013.1, read as the reverse complement.
TTAAAAGCCATTTTATTTCATAATCTAATAACTCATTTTCTTTAAAGTATTCATCGATTAATCCAGAAATATCAATACTGCCAAATTCAACAGAAAGAAATAATGAATAAATATCATATACAGGTGTTGACACTTTCATTTTATCATTAGCTATAATCTTGTTTTTAGTAATAAAAACATGGTCGTATGAAAAATTTTGATGAATGATTGTCTGCCTTATTGTCGATTTGTCTTTAACCAATTCTTTAAACATATTTAAATTTTCTCTAGCTTTATCTAAACTTAGTATTACATCTTTAAAATGTTCTACAAAATACCATTCAAATGGACTTTTATATTCTCTTTTTTCTACAACATACATGATCTTTTCATATTTTTGATAACACTCTTCTATCATTTCTTCTAGTTGCATAGTTATTTCTTTAAAATAAGATATTGAAACATTATTCGTAAAAGAACTTTTATTATGCATTAATCCAATTTGTCTTAAATAATATTTTAGTTTTAAGTCTTTGCTTTCAACATAATCATTATCGATCCATTTTGATACATAAAACATCTTATTATCTTTTTGGCCTTGTAATGATCTAATACATGTCTTCATTGGTAATATAAAAGAATCGGTTAAATTTAAATTATTCAATCTTTCATAAATATTATTATTGCACTGATTATCTACATATTTTAAACAATAGTCACAATCTTCACTATTTATTTTATATACTTTATCGCTATATTTAACAAAAGATATTGCATCGATATTGTAAAGACTTTTTATTGTATTTTTCACATTAATCTACATGTATTTTCATAAATAGTGAATAATTATCTGTCAATTTAAATAAATCAGTTGCCCATGTTGAATCGATTATTTCTTTATTTTCATTATCTTTTATATTTACTTTACACTCTTCTTTTTTATTATTTTCCTTAGTTTGACTTTCTATAATGTTATCATTTTTATTAGATAATGTTGGCATAAATGGGATTTTCCTATCTTCACCTTGATTAATTTCATTTAAATTATTAATAGAATCTAATATTTCACTATTTTCCTTATCTTCTTTCTCTTCCTTATTTTCTTGATTATTAACTTTTTCATCTTGCGAAATTATTCCATTAATAGATAAAACTAAATATACAATCAAATTATGTTGATTTACCATATATGAGTAATCTTTTACTTCAATTTTAAAATTATCTTTACTCAATTTCTTTTCAAATGGAGCATAAATATCAATATCGACATCGTCATTAAAATCTTTACGACCAAGAACAGTATTAACAGAGCCTGTTAAATTAATTTTTCCTGTCGCATGAGTGTCATCATCTTCTAATTGATAACGTAAGTCATTATTGACAACTAAAGAATCAATTGAATCAATCACATTTTCAAACTTAATTACTTTTTCTATAGTTATAGTTTCCATAATATCACCTACTATGTAATATGAAATATGAAATTAAAATAGAACAAAAAAACAGTTAGCAATAAACTAACTGTTATAAATAAATAAAATTCTATCAACAACTTTTTCAATACTATTTTTGTCAAGTGAAGAATACAAAATCATATTTGAAAATTCATTTTCATTTAAAATTTCTTTGGCACTTTTCAAAAATTTATATTTTAAAGATTGATTTAATTTATCTGATTTTGAAGCGATAATTTGTACGTTACGTTTAGCATCATGAGCCATATTTAATAATAAAATATCATCATTCGTAATACCAACTTTTGCATCTACTAGTAAAATAATGCAGATTAATTTTTCACGTTCGTAAATATATTCTTGCATCATTTTGACAAATGATTCATCTCTACTTGCAGATAACTTTGCATAGCCATAACCCGGAGTGTCAACTAAATAAAAGTTTTTATTAACATCAAAAAAGTTAAGATATTTTGTGTATCCTGGTGTGCCAGATACTTTTGCTAAGGAGTTGTGATTACATATTTTATTTATAAATGTTGATTTTCCAACGTTACTTCTACCAACTATACAAATTTCTTTTCTTGAATTATCCAACCAATATTTCTTGCTTGGTGAAGATAAAATATAGGAAACATTTTTAAGAAACATTGCTAGTATTTAAAGCTATATCCAATACTTCATCAACATATGAAACAGGAATAAACTTTACCTCATCTAAAATAACTTGTGGTAATTCAGATAAATCTTTTTGATTATCTTTTGGTATGATAACAATCTTAATGCCAGAACGATGGGCACTTATTGATTTTTCTTTTAACCCACCAATTGCAAGAACATTACCTCTTAATGTTACTTCACCTGTCATAGCTATATCTGAACGAACACTTCTATTTGTTAAAACAGAGACAATAGCAGTTGTTAATGTAATACCAGCCGAAGGGCCATCTTTAGGAACAGCGCCTTCTGGTACATGAATATGTACATCTATTTTATCAAATATAGAAGTATCAATATTATACTTATCAGCGTTTGCTTTAACATAATCAAAAGCAATAGATGCTGATTCTTTCATTACATCACCAAGCTTACCTGTTAATATCAAAGCGCCCTTCCCTGCAAAGAAATTTACTTCAATCGGCAAAATATCTCCACCATATTGAGTATATGCAAGTCCTGTTACAACTCCTACTTGGTCCTTGTTTTCCTTTTTAGAAAAGTCATATTCTTCATTTCCTAAAAATTCTTTTACGTGTTTAACATCAACAACTTTTATATCTAATTCATTATTATTTTTAAGTTTACGAATTACAAGTTTTCGACATATTTTAGCAATAGCTCTTTCAAGATTTCTAACTCCTGCTTCACGAGTATAATATTGAATAATATATAATATTGCATCATTAGTGAAAACTACACCCTCATTTTCAATTCCATGAGCTATTAATTGCTTTGCAACTAAATGTTGAGTAGCAATATTTGTTTTTTCAATTTCAGTATAAGATGAAACATCGATTATTTCCAAACGATCTGCTAGTGGACCTGGGATATTTTCAAGATAATTAGCTGTACATATGAATAAAACATTAGATAAGTCATATGGTTCTTCTATATAATTATCAGAAAAATATTTGTTTTGTTCAGGGTCTAATAATTCAAGCATCGCACTTGTAGGGTCACCTTTATAATCGCCACCCATCTTATCGATTTCATCAAGAAGAAATACAGGGTTGATAACACCTGCTTTTTTCATGTTTTGAATAATTCGCCCAGGTAAAGCGCCAATATAAGTTCTTCTATGTCCTCTAATTTCAGATTCATCTTTTAATCCACCAAGAGACATTTTAACAAATTTTCTATTCAAAGCTCTAGCAATTGATTTTGCAAGCGATGTTTTACCAACTCCTGGAGGGCCAGCAAAACAAATTATTGGAGCTTTCAAAGAATTCGTAACCGTCTTAACAGCCAAATATTCTAAAATTCTTTCTTTAATTTTTACAAGACCATAATGATCTTCATTTAAAATTTCTTCAACGCGATGAATATCTACAGTATCTTCTGTTTTTTCATACCAAGGAATAGATAATAGCCAATCGACATAGCTTTTTTCCATAGAATATTCAGCGCTTGCTGTATTCATCATTTCAAGTCTTTTAATTTCACTAATAGCTTTATTTTTTACATATTCAGGATATGGATTCTTTTTAACCATTTCCCTTAAATCGTCGCAATCCTTATCAGTTGGTGTAACATCACCAAGTTCTTCTTTAATTGCTCTTAATTTTTCTCTTAAAATATATTCGCGTTGATTGCTATCTAATTTTTTTCTAACTTTCTCAGATATTTCATTTTCAATAGCTGATATTTGTTTTTCACTATTTAAATTAGCTATGCAAATTTCCAATCTTTTTTCAACATGCAATTCATTTAATAATTGATTTTGTACTAAACTATCTTTTACAAAAATTTGTGCAACCATATCAGATAACTCTGATGCATTAATTCCTTTAGATAAACGATCGATAGTTGATTTTTTAACACCAGGATTTGCAGGAATAAATTCTTGTAAAACTTTAGCCATTTCACGAACATATGCAGCTTCAGTATCAGCATCTGGTGAAATATCATTAACCATTTTAAAAGAAGAGAAATAAGAGCCATCGTTCATATAAATCGATAAAATCTCAACTCTAAATAATCCAATAATTACTATACGAACTAATCCATTTGCAAAATTACGAACAGTTTTGATTTTAGCAACAGTACCAATTTTTGAAATATTAGATAAATTTAATTTATCTTCAAATGGTAAAAATTGTGGAACGACAATTAAATAACCGGAATATTCATCATTTGCTTTTGAAATAGCATTTTTTGAAAATAAACGTCCAGCCTCTATATTTATTTCATTATGAGGGAACAAAGCAACACCTTTAGTTGCAAGAATTGGATAATCTCTTTCTAATAATTCTACATTATCCATCTATTTTCCTCCTTTTAAACATACTACTATATATTATTGTTAGTTTTTAAAAATTCAGTAACTCTTTCTTGTAATAAATTAAAGGCAAAACCATTCAATCTATTACCAATTTGCTTTTTAATATCACTTGCAGATTGATTATATTGCTTAGCAATTTCTGCAATTTTATTTTCTAAATCTTCAGGTGTAATTTTAATACCTTCTGCGGCAGCAATTCTGTCATACATATAAGCATGTTTTTCGTTTTTAACAGCTTCAACTTTTGCTTCATTCATGATGTCATCTTTAGTTTTACCTGTCATCTTCAAGTAATCATCAACATCAAATCCTTGTGCAGATAATCTTGATTCAAAATCCTTTACGATTCTTTCAGCATCTTGTTTAACGATATTGTCATGACATACGAATGTTGAATTTTCACAAATCTTATCAACTAATTTAGCATATTGTGAATTTTCTTGTTGCTTTGTTTTTCTATCAATAAGTTGAGTCTTATAGTGTTCTTTTAATTGCTCTAAATTATCAACGCCATCAATGTCAGCATCTTTAGCTAAATCATCATTGATTTCAGGAACAACTTTATTTTTAATAGCATTAACATGTACTTTGAAAGTTGCTTCTTTATCAGCAAGGTTAGCAACATAATTGTGAGGGAATGTTAATACAACATCTCTATCTTCATTAGTTTTTACACCTACTAATTGATCTTCAAAACCAGGAACGAAAGTATTTGTTCCAAGTTCAAGTTCATAAGAACTAGCTTCACCACCATCAAAAGCTTCGTTATCAACAAAACCTTTAAAGTCAATAACTACTGTATCGCCAAGTTTAGCTTCATAATCTAAATCAGCAACTACAAGTTCAGCATTTCTATTGGCTAGATTATTTAACTCAGCATTAACATCTTCATCAGTTACTTCAATAGCTTCTTTTTCAATTGTAATGCCTTTATATTCGCCAAGTGTGAAAACAGGCATTGTAACAACAACAAATGTAAAAGATAGTTTATCAACACCAAACTCATTTACCTTTAATTCTGGTTGCATAGCTGGAGTAATTTTGTTTTTGTCAACCATTTCACTATATGCTTTTTGTACTGCCTTATCTGCAGCTTTATCTAATACATCTTTAGGGGAAATGTATTTAGCAGCTTGAGCCAAAGGTGCATGTCCTTTTCTAAAACCTTTAACTGTTACATTTTTTGCTAATTCTGCAGTTGCTTTGCTTTGAGCATCTTTCCATTCATCTGCTTCAACAGTTGCAGTGAAATGTAACTCACATTTTTCTTCAAATTTTTCAATATTAATTTTCATAATCATACTCTCCTTTTTTAATCGTTAGCTTGTTAATTATACTATAATTAAAAACTTTTTTAAATAGTTTCAAGTAAATAATTTATTTTTTTACATATTTTATTAACTTTATCAATGTCATTTGTGATATTTTCATCATATTTTTCCCATTTTACATCTATGCTCAACATCTGATTTACTAAATATATCGCAGAGGTTAAAATTAAATCACATGTTGTATAGTCTACAATTAATGGATAAATGTCTAATAAATAATAAATCGTAAGTCTTGAAATCAAATTAATAACATTATATTCATCAAGACCAATTTTGTTAATTTTACTTTGAATATACAAATAATTTTCACCATTACGAATATCAAAAACTGTTGAAGGATTAAACTTTATTGTTACTCCATCTTTTATTACTTTAAAATTATAATCAAGTTTATAATCACTTAATGCTGCAATCAATAATGTTTTAATGTAATTTGAGATATTATCACTATCTAATATATTTTGCAATTGATTTGTAATTCTAATTAAATTAAATTCTGATAATCTAGGAAGAATCATAAGCAACGATTTCTCATCTAATTGATCGATGTTTTCGATATCTTCGTATGAAAACTTAACAGTTTTTTTATCATTTAATTTTCGCGAAATATTATCGTAATTATCATTTAAAAATTTTTCGAAATCTAATGGAATATACGGAACATTTTTCTCTTGCTTTATTAAAAGCAAAGCATCCATATACTTGTTTAAAGATATTAAAAATTCGATTTTTAAACGAGTGATATCATAATATTTTTTTTCAATTAAATGCTCATTTTCATTTATTACATCAAGACCTAATTGATATTGCTTATTATTCTTTAGATTTAATAAATAATCGTATAATTGTTTTTCATCTTTCATAATACTTATTCTCCTTAAAAATAAAAAGTAATAACA
>JALEMY010000009.1 GCA_022767485.1 Erysipelotrichaceae bacterium | reverse complement strand
TGTTATTCATTTTTAGCATATTATCCATTTGAGTAAATGTAAAATCTGCATCTGTTATAATCATATCTTTAATTAAACAAGGTGTTTCATTAAAACAATTATGAGTATCATTAAAGTCAAACACTAATTCATCAAATCCTTCAAATTCTGTATCTAATTGAACTTTATTTCTGTGTTTCCAATTTCCATTAATATATAAATCAAATGTGTATTCATATACTTGATTTGAACAATTATCAATAGTTTTACCCATCTCTAATGTAATTAATACCCATTGATTTTTGTTTATATCTAATTCTTTTGGATCACTTTCTGTTGTTTCAAATACTAATTTACCATCAATATATGCAATAGCAAAACTTAATTCTTCAGATAAGAATTTCATAATATTATGTTGTCCAACATCATTAGAATTAACTTTTAACATAAATGAAACTCCAAATGAATCTTTATATTTACTAGATTCAAGTTCATATTCAAGTGGTTGACCACAAAGTTTATAAGCATAATTTAATGTGTCTTCATCAAACATAAATTTATCTAAGACTGTGTCAGATAAAGATGTTAATGTTCTATCAACTTTTGGTTTTAATCCATGTAACGATGAAAGAGTTTTAGAAAATGAGATATATTCAATATTATCTGTAAAGATATTTTGAGTGATTGTATGGAATGTCGTATTAGATTTATCATTGTTATTTGCATCTAATAAATCATTTGATACATACTCATTTCTTGTTTCAAACATATTGTAGATGTCTTTAATTCTATCATTGCTTAATGATTTCTTATATGGAACCATAATATTTGTTAAGTCAAAGGAAGCAAAAGTATTTGTACTTAAGCCTTCAAATACATCTCCATATAGATTACCAAAATAAATCATATTTATACTTCTATTTGAATGAATTGGATTTAATGCCATTTCTTTTAATGTTCCATCAACAAATAAAGATAATTTATTTGGTGTATAAGTAATTGATACAAAATGCCATAGTTTAGTTTCATTTTCTGGAATTACAGTATTTAATGTAGTAGTCAATGATGAAAGTTCTGCTAACACAACTTTTCCATTGCTAATAGTTGAATATTTGCATACTTTAATTTTACTTAAGTTATTCTTATTTTCTAAAATCAAGTATAAATCGTTATTATTACTTAATAATTCTTCTGCTTCAAGTGTATCATCAAATTCTTTTAAACACATTAAAATACTAGAAGTATTATTTACAGGTTCATTACTAAACATGAATGATACAGTTTGATTTGAAGTATCAATAAGATTTGATGGGTTATTGGTAAAGCAAACAATATTCTTATAAATACCATTTTCAACATCTCTTAAGCAATTGATTTTGATATAAGTCAAGTCTTTATAAGTTAATTTGTTTTTGATTAATACTGCTTCTTCATGCCTTTCAGATAATGGATAATAGTTATTGCAATAATTATCGCTAGTTTCATCAAGTTGTTCATCAACGATGTTATTGAATAAAACAGAGCGCATAACATCTGTATTTCCTTCATCATCTATTTTGTATTTGAATTCTTTATCAAATGCACACAATTTAATGCCTTCTTCTAATGACCTTATCTTTTGATTAAATTTCATTTTATAAATCTTTTGTTGTGCATCTTTCTTTGTAAATAAACATCTTGACTTTAATTGTTCAATTTTTGTGCTTTCGTTTGAAAAACCATTATATTGTTCTACTTTATTGTTTTCTTTTTTGCCAATAAAGTTTCCATATATGTCATATTTATATTCAGTGACATATGTTTCTTGCGTAATATTGTTATATAAAGAAACTGATTTTAAAACATCTTTATTATTAATTGTTTCATATGTAAATGCATTTATAGTTACTGCATCTGATTCTGTTTTATTAGCACTATATTTAATTGATGTTAATCTTTCTTTTTCATCGTATTCAAAATAGTATCTTCCATTTGCGTATATCTTACTACGTACTAATTCAGAAGTTACATTAATACCATTCTTTGCAAAAGTTTTATATAAGTATTGAACAAACATATCTGAATTAATTTTTGCATTTGATAATTCATCATATGGTCTACTACTGGAATCAAATTCACAACTTAAATCATCAAAAGTGGCTTTATTTAATTTGTGATTTACATATTGATAATTAATTGATTCTATTGAATCATCTGAATGCTCAATAGTTCTTTTACTAGCAAATGGAATTGTTGATTGAGCATATTCATCACTTATTGTTTCAATAGGACTTAAATTTTTCAACATTTCTATCTTTGTTAGTAGTCCTTTATTATTAACTGTTTTCTTAACAACTAAATCGTTTTGTGAATCATCAGCTTCTGTACATTGTGTATTGTTATCGTCAAAGGAATATGCCTTTGAAGTATAATAACTATTTTTAGATACTTTAACAGTTTTTGTATTCCATTTTTCATCATATTCAAATTCTGTGACATTATCGTTAATATCAATTGATTTTATTAATCTATTATTATCATCAAATTCAAAAGATCCACTAGGAGTGTCTTTAATTCTTTCATGTGTTCTTGTAATCCCTGATAATTGCCCATATTTTAAAGAGCCAATTAATAGTTTTCCTTTATATAGTAGATTTTCAGTAAATCCAGCATTATATACATATGCAATTGATGTGCCTGTGCCAGATAAATCTTCTACTTCAATACTAATATGATTGAAATCAATATTAGCAAATGTAGAAAATACAAATGAATTAGTTGATGAATCATTGATCATATGAGAATCATATGGACATAATCTATCTTCTTCAATAACATTTCCTTCATCATCTAGCTTTTTAAATACAATATTTGTTTTAAACTTGTATTTACTATCTGATGTTACATCTAAAATAACACTTACTAAATCATTGATTTTTCCTTGATAATCAATCTCTTTACCTTGACCAATATAGTTAGGATTTAATTCTTTATTCATGTATAATGGAGCACTTTTTATTACTTTGTGGTGATAATTATCATAGTTTGTATTTTCAAATGTTTGTGATTTTAAATCATATACATGAGTTGTTCTTCCTGTTGCATCCCACACATATTTAACTCTTTCATCATTTCTATTATTAGTAACTGTTGCACAATTAGTTCCATATTCAATAAAAGTACAATTATTATTGTCGTCTTTAAATCTAGTAATTGCTTTAGTTGTGCTCTTTGTAAATGAATAATTTAAGGTAATATATTCTCTTGTTTCACTTAAAGTAATTAACTCATCAGTAAATGTATAACTATGTGATTTATATCCTCTATATGAATTTCCTGATGTATACACTCTATGATATATAGATAATCCTGCAAAATTAGTTTTTAAAACTACTGAAAATTGATATAAAATTTCACTAGATGATTGCGAGATATCTCTATATACTATCATTGTATATGTGCTTTCATAGTAAGTAAATTCAATTCTTTCTCTAGATAATTCATTTTTTATCGTTTTTAGTGTTGAATCATTATACCTAGAAATTGTAATTTTCTTGCCATTTTTCATTTTTATTTCTGTTAAGAAATATATTGTACTAATTAAATTATCAAATTTTAGTTCTCTTTCATTTTCATCATATAATGTGTAAACATTTGTACATGTTTCTTGATTATATGTTTCTTTAATATATGATTTATTTTCTGCATTATCAAAAGTTTGTGTTGAAGAGTTTCTTATAAAAATCTCTTTTGTCCCATCTGCTTTTGATAATTCAATTGTGTTTAGATTTGTAAAAGATAATCTTTCGTCATATGAAAATCTATAATAAAAAGTTGTTTCTTCATCGTTATATTCATATGGCATATCTCTTACATATAAGTGTAAATTTAATCCATTATTACTTTTTGATTCATATAATGGTTCATCAACATATAACGATGGATTTGTTGTGCATAAGTTTACAAATGCTGTTCCTATTTGTCCTAAATTAAATTGTAATGTTGGACTATAATGATATATTCCTTTTTTCATTTATCTTTTTTCCTTTCTTAATATATTTTTATTGCTTTACTATTTAGATTGTTTTTATTTACCGTTTCTTAATTGCTTTATACTTATAATTCATATTTTCATTTCCTTTCCGAAG
>JALEMY010000113.1 GCA_022767485.1 Erysipelotrichaceae bacterium | reverse complement strand
AAAAGCAAGTTGAAAATAATACCACCTTATATGTTATAATGATTTTATAAACAAACATAATAGGAGGTACATTCATGAAATTTATTCATATTGCTGATGTTCATCTAGGATCTAAAATTGAAGCAAAATTTAATAAAGAGCAAAGCAAAAAAAGAAAGAATGAAGTGCAAACAACTTTTAAAAATATTGTTGAATATGCAAGCAAAAATGATATTCATCTAATTTTATTATCAGGTGATATTTTTGATAGCGACTCTCCTTCAAATAAAGATAAACAATTTTTTTACTCTATAATCAAAAACAATCCTTCTATCGACTTTTTATATTTAAAAGGAAACCATGATTTAGATACTTTAAGCGATGAAAAATATGATAATTTAAAGACTTTTAATGATTCATGGTCATATTATGAATATGAAGATTTACTTATTTGTGGTATTGAACTAAATCGCAATAACAAAACTTCTTTTTATAATACTTTATCGACTAAACAAAACATGAAAAATGTAGTGATGCTTCATGGGCAAATAAGTGATGGAAAAGGTGGAGATATACCATTAATAAAACTTAAAAATAAAGGAATCGATTATTTAGCTTTAGGACATGTCCATAAAAATATGGTTTTTAATTTAGATGAAAGAGGCATTGCAGTATATCCTGGCTGTATTGAAGGAAGAGGATATGATGAAATTGGTCCACATGGATTTATGTTAGTAGATAGTAACGATATCACGCATCCTTTATTTATTAAAATGTGCCAAAGAGAATTTATTGAAGAAAACGTCGATATTAGTTCTTGTATGTCAAGTTATGATGTTGAAAAGAAAATTAATTCTTCTATTAATTTTAAAAAATCAGACATTTATCGGATTAATTTAATTGGTGAAATATCAATTGATAACACAATCGATATAATAAGTGTTGAAGATGATCTAAAAGATTGTTGTTTTGCTATTTCCTTAAAAGATAAAACCAACACTAAACTTGAATATGAAAAATATATCAATGACAATTCACTAACTGGTGAATTTATACGCTTAGTTATCAATGATTCAACGTTATTAGAAGATGAAAAAAAGCAAATATTAAAACTTGGTTTAAAAGTATTAGATGGAAGGGAGCTTGACTAATATGAAACTATTATCTTGTTATATTGAAAATTATGGTATTATTAGTCATAAATCCATCATATTTGATGAAAAATTCAATGCTTTTTATCAAAAAAATGGTGAAGGTAAATCAACCCTTGCATCATTTATTGTCGCTATGTTTTATGGACTACCAAATAGCAAAGTAAATTCAAAGTTTAATGAACGCCAACATTATTATCCTTTTAACGAGCAAAAATTTGGTGGTTCAATCACTTTAAAAGACAATGATCATATCTATAAAATTGAAAGATTTTTTAGTAAAAAGTCAGAAAGCGATGATGAAGTTAAAGTTTATGTTGATAATAAATTAGATGATAAAATCAAAAATGATATAGGCAAGTTTTTGTTTAATATCGATGAAAATTCCTTTAGAAAAACTATTTTTACTACATCAAATGATTTAATTACTATTCAAAATAATAAAACTAGCGATATATCTCATAAGCTTAGTGGCTTTATTGAAGATGTTTCTTCTAATGTTTCATTTAAAGATATGATTAAAAAACTAGATGAAAACAAAAAGAAATACTATAAAACAGGTGCAAATTTAGGTTTATTACAACAAGAAAATAGTAAAAGAAGCGAAATAAAAGAAAACATTTCCAATTTAAAAAATGAATGTGATCAAATTGATAGTAAAAAAATCGCATATAAAAAGTTAGTTGATGAAGCAAACATTATAAATCAACAAATATTAGATTATGAAGCAAAAAAAGAAATATCTAACAAATGGAAACAATATGACTTTTATATTGGAAATGTGGCAAAAACAAATGATAATATCGATAAAATCAATGAGAAATATCATGATAATATACCATCTTTAAATGAAATAAGCTCATGTCTTGATATGACTTATAAAATAAAAAGTTTAAATGATAACAAAGACATCGAAGAAGAAAATAAAATAGATAAAGAACTTTTATTATATAAGGAAAAGTTTTTTGATAAAGATGATATAAATATTGAAGAAATTCAAAATCTTATCAATGAATATAATCAAAATAAAATAACTTTAAATAATAAATTAAAAAAGCAAAGCGATAATAGCAATATAGCTCTTCATAACAAATTTGATAATGTAAAATTTAACGAAGAAAAAATAGAAGAAATTGATAATTTATTGAAAACATATAAAGAAAACCAAAATAGTCTTTTATCTCTTACTTTTTCTACTAATAAAAAGAAGAGTAATTTACCTTTAATTATTCTGACACTTTTATCGCTAATTTCAATAATTTTAGGTATTATCTTACTTTTTAAAAATATGATACCTTCTATCATTTTATTAATTTGTGGAATATTATTACTTTTAGCTACTATCTTTATTTATTTTAAAAATAAAACAGATTATAACATTTATGGAAAAATGAATGATAAAACTCTTTTAATAAATGATAGTCAAAGGCAAATTAATGAAAAATTAAAAAAACTATCTGGTGAGTTAGATTTAGACTTTGATAATCTTGAAGCATCTTTAGCTTTATATAAAGAAGATTATAAAAAATACTTAATGCTATTACAAAATGAAAAATCATTAAATGAAGAAATTAATAAGCTAACATTTGATAATAACACATTAAATAACACAATCACTTCTTTCTTTAATAAATATAAATATGATGGTGATAATTATCAACAATTACTACTTATATTAATTAATGATTTACAAAAATATAAATCTTTGTCTAATGAAAAAGAAAGACTTCATAATAAAATATTATCTATTTCAAATGAAATATTATCATTAAAAGATAATATTGATAAAATCACAAATAAATACAATATAGGTTCTGATGAAAATTCTTTAAAAGCATGTGAAGATGATATAAAAGATCTTGCAAGTTTACATAAAGACATAGAAAATTATGAAAAACAAGCAGAAGATTTTAAAAAAGCAAACAACTTAAATGAAAGAGTAGAAGATATAAATGTTGATATAGTTTCTTTAAAAAATGCCTATAATGAAAAATTACAAGAAGCTAATAAAGTAAAACTATTAATCTTAGAACTTGAAGATAAAAAAGAACTAATTGATGAATATAATAACGAACTATGTAAATGTGAAGAAAATATTTTATCTTATAAAAATAAAATAAACATCATCGATAAAACAAAACATGCTTTATCTAATGCCGAATCATCTTTGATTAATAAGTTTATTACTCCTATAAAAAGCAAGTTTGATGCTTATCAAGCATTAATTAAAAAAGTAGCTAACATAGATATTTTACTTGATCAAGATTTAAATGTTTCATATCAAGAAAATGGGGTATATCATAGTGAAGATCATTTAAGCGATGGTCAAAAAACAATAGTTACTTTGCTTTTAAGACTAGCATTAATTGATAATATGTATGATCATAATATTCCATTTATTATCTTAGATGATCCTTTTACTTATCTTGATGAAGATAATTTAAAAGATGCTTTATCTCTTCTTGATATATTAAAAGAAAACTATCAAATAATTTACTTTACTTGTCACAACTCTAGAATTTAAAAATCGCCATTTTTATGGTGATTTTTTTGATTATTATTTGCACATCACATGTAAATCATTTATACTAAAATAAGAAAAAAAGAGGAAAAAAAGTGAAAAATAAACTTGGATTATTATTGATTTCTTTATTATTACTATCAAGTTGTAACGAGCAAAACATAGATAAAGGCGAATTATTAAGTGAAATATACATTGCTAGTGATTTGCACTTTTTAGCAAACAGTTTGGTAGAAAACACCACTAAATATGCTAAAAGAAATCTTACAAGAGATGGAAGAATTCAAGAATATGATTATGATCTTCTTTCATCTATCATAAAAGAAATAAATATTAATGAACCAAATTATTTTATCATTACTGGTGATTTAACGTTTAATGGTGAACGTGATTCTCATATTGAATTAATTAAATTATTAAAGACTATTAATAAAAACACAAAAACTCTAGTAATTCCTGGAAATCATGATATTAACAATTTAAATTCTACAAGTTATGCAAATGATAAAGTATCAGTAACACAAAATATATCAATTGATGACTTTAGAAGTTTTTATGCTGATTTTGGCTATAATGATGCTATAAGTTATGATAGCGAATCATTAAGTTATTTTTATAAGTTAGATGAAAGTACATATGGCTTATTTTTAGATACAACTTTATCAAAATATAATTATGAGTTTGATGCAAATACTGTTGGTGGATTTATACAAATTCAAACTATGGAATGGATTGAAAACAATTTAATCAAAGCAGCAAACGAAAACAAAAAAGTGATTTCTTTTATGCACCATAATTTAATTACTCATCATGAAAACTTCGAAAATTTATTTACTTTAAATAACGCTAAAGAACTACAAGATTTATTTTATAAATACGATGTAAGATTAAATTTCTCTGGTCATCTTCATATCCAAAACATCGCCTCAATTACAAATAAAAAGAAAAAAATATATGATATAAGTAGCAGCTCTATTTTAGATTATGGAAATCGCTATGGAATATTGAAAAGATATGATAATTCTATCGATTATAAGGCTTGTAAAATACCACTATCAATAAATGATATTTCATTTTTAACCTTCTATCAAAAATTCTATGATAAATCTTTGTCACAATATGAATATTACTACAATGATAAAAGTGAAGCTCTTCTTGATTTATGTGCTAAAATAAATGCTTATTATTTTGATGGAGATTATGAAAAAATCCATGAATTATTAAAAAGTAATAGAAAGCTTAAAAGATTTATTTTAAGTAATAATTTTAAAAGTACATATTTCCAAGTTATTTGTAAATGTGAAAATAAAAATCAGCATGATTTAGAAATATATTTATAAAAAGGTGAAAACATATGGATAATTCTAAATTGTTTTTAAAAGCTATTTTTAATAATTATTGGATCAAAGTTGAATATAAAAACAAAAACGGTGAAATCACAAAATTTATGATGGGAATTAATTATATAAACCCATTCAAAAAGTATTTTAGCTGTGATGTTTTTAATATGAATTTAAATGATACAGTTAAAAACGATTATATAATCCTATATGATTATATTTTAAATGCACAATTATGTGAAGAATCATATCATAAAACACCAGATGAATTAAAAGAACATATTATTAATAACAAAGAAGAATATGCCTTTTTAAACCCCAATATTTCTAGTGAAGATTTATTAGATTATTACATCGATTGTTTTAAAATGGATACAACTCCTTATGAAAGTAAATATCAGCTAGTTGAAGGAATCGATGTTGATGTTTTATTATCAAATAACTCTTTTCAATTATCACAAACACAATTTAATAAATTGGTAAACGAATTACTTTATAAAAAAGATAAAAACAATGATATTAATATACAACGATATCTAGTAGTTAATGAATTAAGCATTAAAACTTCTAAAGGACTTTATGTTTTAGCTTATAGAAATGTTCGTTTAGATATTGCATTAAAATCATTAATTGCTGATAATGACATAATTATAAACAAAGAATTTCAATTCGACACAAATACTAATAGCGTTAAAAAAACCGAATCAATATATAAATATCTTCCTGAAGAAAGCTACTCTTTATTGGATGATTTTTCTAAAAATATCAATGAAATCATTCGCATTATTCACGAATATAACGATACAAGAAATGCCACTTATTTTTCTGAAGTAAAAGTTGATTCACGACCTTTTTTCATATGTCTTGAAAGACAATTTTCTATCGATATTTATACGGAAATGAATAAGATTAAAAAACTTATAAAAGGTGAAGATATTCCACTACCAATTAAAACATTTTTTAATGAAAATGAGTCGCGATTAATAAGAAGAAAAAACTATCCGATTTTTACCATCAATGATAGTTATAACATCGATCAAATAAACGCTATTAGAATAGGAATGAAATATCCTGTAAGTTACATTCAAGGGCCTCCTGGCACTGGAAAAACTAAGACTTTATTAAATGCTATTTTCACTGCTATATTTAATTCTCATAGCGTTCTTGTCGTTTCAAATAACAATATTCCACTTGATGGAATTTACCAGGATATATGCAAGTTAAAATACGATGACATTACTCCTTTAATGTTTCCAAGTATTCGTTTAGGAAGCAATGAGATGCTTTATAAAGCATTATTTAAAATAAATTCTCTTTATCATCAAGTAAAAGATTTAAAAGTTAACAATATCGATATTGCATCTATAATTAAAAAAAGAAATAATTCGACAAAAGACTTAGTTGATCTTTTAGATAAATATGATCAATTAACATCTTTAAAAGAAAGAGAAAATAGTCTACTAATCTGTAAAAACAATTGTAAAAATGAAGCATTTAGTATCGTAATTAATGCTCAAATTGAAAGCGTTAAAGAAAGTATTGAAAAAATTGGGATGATAAATCTAAGCGATATAAAAAAATATTTAGATGAAGATTATCAACAATTGTATAGTGCTATTCATTTTGAAACTATTAAAAAAATAAAAAGTATTTCTCAAGAAAAAAATAAAAAACTTTACGATATCATTATCGATGTTGATGATACTAATATCGATAATAAGATTAAAGATTTTAAAAAGTATTTATCTGATGATGAGAATCTAAAAAGATTTATTAGCATTTTTCCTGTAATTATCACCACTAATCTTTCTTGTACTTATCTTGGAAGTTGTGGAAAAATATTTGATATTGCTATGATGGATGAAGCTGGACAATGTAACGTTGCTAATGCTTTAATTCCTATAGCTAAAGCAAATAAATTGATGCTTTTTGGTGATCCTCAACAATTAAAACCTGTGATTTTATTAGATGAAAATGTTAATAAAAAACTAAGAAGAAAGTATCATGTTCCTGATGAATACGATTACATAGAAAATTCTATTTATACTACTTATACCAAAGTTGATACGATAAGTCATGAAACTCTATTAAGAACACACTATCGATGCCATGATAAAATAATTGATTTTTCAAACAAAAAATATTACAACAATAAATTGATTTTAAAATCTAATTCTAAAGAAACACACCCATTAGTTTTTTATAACACCGCTTTAGAAGATAAACAAAAAACAAATAAAAAAAATATTTCTGAAGTAGAAGCTAAAGCAATAATAAGGTATATTAAATCTCATAAAGATGAAAAAATTGGAATTATTACACCTTTTGTTCATCAAAGACAATGCATAGAATCTTATTTAAAAAAAGAAGAAATTACCGATGTTTCTATCGGTACTGTTCATTCTTTTCAAGGCGATCAAAAAGATGTGATTATTTTTTCTAGTGCAATTAGTAACAATACACAAAAATCAACATATAATTGGCTTAAAAACAATAAGGAATTAATTAATGTGGCTATTTCAAGAGCCAAAAATAAGTTTATCTTGCTTGGAAACAAAAACAAAGTAAATGAGTTTTCAAGTAGTAAAAACGATATGAAAGAATTATTTGATTATGTCTTTTCAAATGGTCAAAGTTTCGTATCTAATGTATCTATTAAATCTTTAGCTTTAGGTACTAGACATATGTCTACTGAAAGTGAAAAGGATTTGTTTGATACTATCACTCATATTTTATCTGTTATTAATAATAACTGTTATGTTAAAAGCGAGGTTGCTATTTCTTCTATTTTTACTAGTGATAATAATGATTCATCTTTATTTTATAAACAACGATTCGATTTGGTCTTATTTGAAAAAGGCTATGATCACGATGTTATATTACTAGCAATTGAAGAAAATGGACCTGAGCATTATAGCGATGATGAAGTTAAAAATCGTGATGAAAGGAAAAAAGAATTTTGTAAAAAGCATAATCTAAAACTACTATCAATTCCTCGTGATTGTGCAAGAGATTATCAAATGATTAAAAGCGCCTTGTTAGAAATGATAGATGTTAGATAATTTTAAAAAAAGCATAGATTAATAATCTAGCTTTTTTAGTTTTGTCTATTAAAGTTTTCTATGTCTATCACAGGATATGTTATTAGGTCTTTTGCATTTAAATCTTCATGATACATATCAATACAATTAATTTGATGATTATCATATGTCGTATAATAATAAATACCCTTACTTGCATTAATACAGGAAGTATAAATTGTTATTTCATATTCATTTTTTTTAACTTCACAACACCCTCTTTGCTGACAAACACTATCTAAAATATGAAAAAATTGACTGACACTTTCATTTTCATTATCTGATGAAATGGAATTCATCTTGGTAAATGCAACACGGATAAAACGTGATTGTGACGACAAATCTCCAGGAAGGCCAATTCCACCCATTCCTCTACTATATTGTTTTACCTTATACCCCTTTAAAAACTTATTTATCGGCTTTGTTGTCGACAAATTAATATAATTATTTAAGGCAAACATTTGCATTTCAAATGGTGGATTATTAGTTAATACACCGATTTTATTATCATATACTTTTAAACCATCCTTTGTAGATTCTACAGTAATTGCTTGTGCCTTATCAGCTATAATCCAATGAAGATAAGCTACAGGTAAGTGTTCATTAAAAGCATCATTGGTAATATTGATATTTTTAAGCAATTTTTTAGCTTCTAAAACGCTTTTGCAGTGGCTTAATATATATAAAATAAACTCATATTGAGCGACATTTTCTTTGTTTTTATTGAAAGGAAAATATTTTGCATTGCCAACGAAATTTAATCCAGCAATCGCTAAGCCTTTTTCATTTGCTGCTTCATAATATAGTGGATAATTTTCGATAATGTGTGCCATGCCAATAATAGCATAATGATTACTAATTTTTTTGCCATTTAAAAATTCAATAGGGTAATTTCTAGGAGTAATGCATACTTTTTCTCCATATGAAAATTCAAAGTCAAGTGTTCTACCAAAATAAAAATCTTTTGTTTTATAAGTTGCTGCTGTACACATATTTTTTCCCCCTAGTTTTAAAATAATTATACTCAGTAAATTATTAAAAGTAAACATTATTACTTTTATTAGTGTTGACACAAATATTCTTTTTATAAATTATCTAGAAAACATCATAGAAAAATTATACAATATCATTGAAAGAAGGGATTAGAAATGAAAAAAGATTTAGGTGTTAAAACATATATTTATCCACAACCTGTATTAATTATTTCAACATATAATGAAGATGGTAGTGAAAACGCAATGAATGCTGCTTGGGGAGGAATATGCGATTATGATAAAGTATTCATTATTTTAAGCGAGCATAAAACCACTACTAATTTGTTGAAAACAAATGGTTTTGTCATTAATATTGGCGATAAAAACAATGTTATGGCTTGCGATTATGTTGGTATTGTTTCAGCTAATCAAGAAAAAAACAAATTTGCTAAAGCTGGTTTTACTGCAAGTAAAAGCAAATATGTGAATGCTCCAATCATAAACGAATTAAAGTTAGCGTTGGAATGTGAAGTTGTTTCTTATGAAAACGAAATATTGATTGGGAAAATTAAAAATGTCTGTGCTGATGAATCTATTTTAGACGAGAATAATAAAATAAATGTTAGCAAGTTAAGTCCTATCACTTATGATCCTTGTAATCATAATTACATTGCTTTAGGAGATATTGTAGACAAAGCATTTTCTTGTGGTAAAAAAGTAAAATAGCATAACTCTACTAATAGTAGGTGTTGCATTTTATTTATTTCTTATAAAATCCATATTGAAAGGAGAAATAATATGGACCAAATTAAAATAGGAAAGTTCATTAAAGAATGTCGCCACAAAAAAAATCTAACCCAGCAAGAACTTGCTGACATGTTATGTGTTAGTTTTAAAACCGTTAGTAAGTGGGAATGTGGTAAAGGATTAATGGATGCAAGCTTAATGATTCCTTTATGTAACATTTTAAACATTACTGTTAATGAACTATTAAATGGAGAACATATTAATAAAGATTACTATATGGATAAAGCAGAAGAAAAACTTGTAGAGATTTATGATGAAAGGAAAAAAAATCAACAAAAACTAATAATCGAAATCATTTTAATATGTACGTCTTTAATCGGAGGGATAACACTACTTGCACTAAGTAGTTTTCTATCACTCAAGACACACATAAAAATTACTTTAATCATTTTAGCTTTTTTGCTAATATTTACTAATATTTTTGTGTGTTGTTATATCGATAATGATTCCGGTTATTTTGTATGTAAGAATTGTAATCATTATTTTAAACCTACATACAAAAATTATATTTTAGCTCCACACACTCTTACAAAAAGAAGGCTTAAATGTCCAAATTGTGGAAAAACTGG
>JALEMY010000112.1 GCA_022767485.1 Erysipelotrichaceae bacterium | reverse complement strand
AGCAAGGACAAAATATGATAGTGTTTCTTCTAGTTGATATAATTGTTTATTATTGTTCATAAACATCTTGGTTTCTTTTCCTGCAACACTAACAAATGTTTCACCATCTGTTGATACTAAAATAGTGTAAGTTGAAGGAACTCTAATATTATTTGCTAAATCGCACAAAAACTCTGCTTTAATAGCATTTATAGCCATAATGTTTCCAAGATCTATATCGATATTTCTTCCATGACCATAAGCAATATGGAAAAATGAAGGATCTTTACTAGAAGGTGTTGTTGCTTTAATGTTATCAATTAGCATAGGTGCCTTTTCAATTGGATCATTTTCAGCGGCTTCTTTTTTTGTTAAATCATAATATTGTTTTATTTGTATGTCACAATTTGGAAGCAATGCTAAATTTTGATATGTATTATAATCACTATCATGTATATCATTACTATTAGTAGTAGTTGATGTATTTAAATTATAATGATAATAATCATCAATTGTAGATGAGGTATCATTATTTAAATTGATTGCTCCGTCTTCTCTATATTCATAACAATTAATTTCATCGATAAAAAAGAAACATTTTACATTAGCATTTTTAAAATTAAAGCGAATGTAACGAGTACTTATTTCATAAGGTAAACAAAATGAATATGTATACGTTGAAGATGTCTTTATATCTTTAGGAGTATAAACTTTTCCTAATGGAATAAAAAGATCGTTATCATATGATACTTCAAGAGAAACATATAAAGGATAATATATAGCATAACTACAAACTTGAAGAACGTGGACGTTAAAATCAGCCATTCCTACCACTTGTTTTCCAATATCAAAAACGATGGAAAAATCTTCATAGGAAATAGAGGAACCAGCCCAAGATTCATAATTAAAAGAAGAAGTTGATGTACCATCAGTTAACTTAGTATGACTATCATCACTATATGAATCGCTTAAAGGTCTAGAATATGAATAGGTAGCATTTGAAAAAACATTGTTAACTTTAAGTGATCGATCAACTATAACTTTATCTTCATATACTTCGTTAATCATTTGTACTTCTTTTGAATCAACATAGTTTTCATCGATAAAATCAGAGGATGATTCTTCAACACTAGAAATATTTTCTTCACTAGATGACGTATCATCAATAATAGAATCTTTTATCGATTCTAAAAAGTTAGTTTCACTTGTGCTTTCTTGACTCATTTGTCCACAAGATGATAAAAACAACGCTAAAAGCAATGCTTTATAAGATAAATGTCTATTTTTCATAATTGTTTTATGCCTTTCACTTATATTATATAGTATACAAAATAAAAGGAAAATACATTTTTATTATAAAAATCGCTTAAAATATAGAAATATTTCAAATATCGATTTATAATATAGTTGAAATAAATAAGGAGATTATAAGATATGGATTTAGTTATTTTAGCAGCTGGAATGGGTAGTAGATTTGGAGGCTTAAAACAAATCGAACCAATGGATGAATATGGTAATTTCATCATTGACTATTCTATTTACGATGCGATTGAAGCAGGATTTGACAAAGTTGTTTTCATTATCAAAGAAGAACTATTAGATGATTTTAAAGAAACTGTCGGTAATAGAATTAGTAAGAAAATAAAAGTTGAATACGTATTTCAAAAAAATGATGACTTACCTGCACCTTTTTCTTGCCCTGAAAATCGTCATAAGCCTTGGGGCACAGCACATGCATTACTTGCAGCCGAACATGCTGTTAGCGACAATTTTATCATCATTAATGCTGATGATTACTATGGAAAAGATTCTTATAAAGTAGCAGCTAATTACCTTCGTGGATTAAAAGATGATGAAAAAGGTAAATATGCTAATGTTACATTTGAAACACGTAAAACAATCACAGAAAATGGCTCTGTAAAACGTGGAGTATGTTTTGGTGATGAAAATGGCTACTTAAAAAAGATGATTGAATCTAGTGTTTCATTAAATAGTGATGGTTCTTTATTAGCTACACCTTTAGATAAACGTCTAAAACCATTTGCTATCGATGCAAAGCAAAGTGTATCTATGAATATGTTTGTATTCACTCGTGACATTTTCGAATATTTAAAAGCAGGACTTGATAAATTTTTAAATGAAAACAAAGATAATTTACTTGATTGTGAATATTTGATTCCTGATGTTGTTACAAGTTTAATTTATGAAAATAAAGTTAGTGTTAAATTGATTCCAACAACATCAACATGGTATGGAGTAACATATTACACAGATAAAGAAAATGTTGTTAACTCATTTAAAGAAATGGTTGATAAAGGATTATATACAAAAGGACTTTGGAAATAAATCGACATAATTCTTCTTTCTATCTTTTTATAATATAAGTAGAAAGAGGGTTATTTATGATTGATTTTTCCTTTGCTAATAAAAATATTAGTAAATATATTTATGATTATGATGGATATTTAGTGGTAGTTGATCAAATTAGATGCAAGGATATGTTGCTTGAAAAAGCAATTTATAAACAAAAGAGTTTTTTACAAGAAACATGGGCAAAATACAATGCGGCATTTAAAATTATCGCAAAACATGATAATCATGATTTTAACGATGCCAAGCGGATTTTTAAAATGTCAAAAAAGCAAGTGATCGATGAATTAAATTATACGATTACTTGCTTACCTGTTGTAGGATTTATCCTTCTTGGAAAAGGAAAAGAAATAGGCATTATTTAAATTTTATTATAAGAATTGTTCTAAGACATCATTTAAAAGTAAACTGCCTTTAAATGATGTTTTTATTATGTCATTTTTGATAACAAGCAAATGATATTTTTTATTAATTTTTATGGCTTGATGATATTTTTTTAGAAAGTCTTCGTGAAATTTCTCGTTGAAATCTTTAATATTTAATCCTTCATCTAAGCGAAGGCGCAGCATTATTTCATTAAACATAATGTCATCTTTCGTTAATTTTTCATATGACATATATGAATAATCATGGTTTATATATTTATTAATATTGCTTTGATTTACATAACGAATATTATTATAATAGCCACTAGCACTTAAACCGACTGCGTCGTAGTGTTCGTTATGCCAATATACTTTATTATGAATTGATTCATATTTTTTTTCTTTAGCAAAAGATGATATTTCATATCTATTAAAGCCATATTTTTTTAATTTATTAACTATGTGTCGATACATTTTTGCTTGGATATCATCGCTTACATCATTAACTTTTTTAGCCCATAATATAGTGTTTTCTTCTATTAGTAAAGAATAATATGAAAGATGGGTAATAGGAAGTGACATGGCTGTTTTTATATCTTTATCAATTTGTTTAATACTTTGTCCTTGATAGGCAAAAATCAAATCGATAGATATATTGTCGATATATTTTTTTGCAAGAAAAATATGATCTATCGCCATTTTTTTATCGTGATGACGATTGCAATAATTAATGTATTTGTCGTCGAAAGTTTGCACACCAATAGATAAGCGATTTACTCGATATTTTTTAAATAATTCTAATAATTTTATATCTATATCTTCAACATTGCATTCAATGCAAAATTCATAATTTTTTTTAAAAAGTAGTTTTTCAAGCTTTGCTAATAAGTTTTCAAGTAATGGAGATGCAATACAAGATGGAGTGCCTCCACCAATATAAATGCTATGGTATTTATGATTTTCATATTTATTTAAATCAATAAAAAGGGAGGCAAAGTATTTTTCCACCCTTTCTTGATTGTATATAAATTTTTTAAAATCACAATATGTGCAGATATGTTTACAAAAGGGAATATGGACGTATAAAGCATTAGGCTTATACTTCGTCTTCATAATCTTTTCCTTCAACGACATCTTCTTCTTTTAAAAGTAGATCCAAATTGGATTTCATATTTTTTTCTTCTTCTTTTGTATATGTGCCAATTTTAAAACGTTTACGAACAAACCAACAAATTAAACAGATAGCAATGATAACTACTACAACAATAATGTAGCCATAAACCGTATTAAATGCTAATGTATTCATTTTTTATCATCTCCTATTTATCGTCATCATCGACGGATAATACAGTCATAAATGCTTCTTGTGGAATGTCGACATTACCGACTTTTTTCATTCTCTTTTTTCCTTCTTTTTGCTTTTCAAGAAGCTTCTTTTTACGAGTAATATCGCCACCATAACATTTAGCTAAAACATCTTTCCTATAAGCAGCAATTGTCTCACGAGCAATTACTTTAGAATTGACAGCCGCTTGAATTGGTACTTCAAACATTTGTCGAGGAATAATTCTTCTTAATTTTTCAACGATAACTCTACCTCTAGAATATGCAAAATCTCTATGAACAATACAAGATAATGCATCGATGATATTGCCATTTAATAAAATATCTAATTTTACAAGTTTTGTGGCCATATATTCATCTAGTTCATAGTCAAATGAGGCATAACCATGAGAGCAACTCTTTAATCTATCATAAAAGTTGTAGACGATTTCTGCAAGAGGCAATTTATATATTAATTGCATTCTATTATCATCGATATATTTCATATCGACATAGATACCTCTTTTATTTTGACAAAGTTCCATAAGTGGACCAATATAATCTTTTGGTGTCATAATCGAGGCTTTAACGAATGGCTCTTCTATACGATCGATCAATAATATATCTGGAAGTTTTGAAGGATTATCAAGTTCAATCATACTTTTATCTTTCATATATACATGAAAGATTACCGAAGGAGCGGTAGCTACCAAAGATAAATTAAATTCTCTTTCTAATCTTTCTTGGATTACATCCATATGTAAAAGACCTAAAAAGCCACAGCGAAAACCGAAACCTAAAGCTTGTGATGTTTCATTTTCAAAATGTAAAGAAGCATCATTTAATTTAAGTTTTTCTAATGCATCACGAAGTAAATCATAATCGCTAGCTATTGAAGGATAAAGGCCACAAAAGACCATTGATTTTAATTCTTTATAGCCAGGAAGTGGTTCAGTTGCTCCTTTTTCGCTTAAAGTTATCGTGTCACCAACACGAACATCTTTAACGGTTTTAATAGCAGCTGCTAAATAGCCAACTTCTCCAGCAGATAAACTATTTTGTTTAACTTCTTTTAATGTTCTAACACCAAGTTCCGTCACTTCATAAATAGAATTTGTGGACATAATTTTTATTTTATCGCCAACTTTAACTTCCCCATCAACAACACGAATAATAGCCACAACACCACGATAGGCATCATAGAAACTATCGAATATTAACGCTTTAAAGGGCTTATTAATATCACCTTGTGGAGGTCGAACATTTTTAACTATTTGCTCTAAGACATCTTTGACATTTAAACCTGTCTTAGCAGAAACGCATGGAGCCTCATCACATGGTAAACCGATAACATTTTCAATTTCTTCTTTTGTTTGTTCAATATTAGCAGCAGGTAAATCAATTTTATTGATAACAGGAATTATATCTAAGTCATTATCGATAGCTAAATAACAATTGGCAAGCGTTTGTGCTTCAATACCTTGTGTGGCATCTACTACTAAAATAGCGCCTTCACAAGCGGCTAAGGAGCGAGATACTTCATATGTAAAATCGACATGTCCTGGAGTGTCGATTAAATGAAATGTATATGTTTGGCCATCATCGGCTTGATATTTTAATTGTATAGCATTTAACTTGATAGTGATGCCTCTTTCTCTTTCAAGGTCCATATTATCAAGTAATTGTTCTTTCATTTCTCTTTTTTGAACAGTATTAGTGATTTCAAGAATTCTATCAGCTAAAGTTGACTTACCATGGTCGATATGAGCAATGATAGAAAAGTTTCTTATTGTTTTTTGATCAAGTGCCATAGTAGTCATCTCCTTACGTGAAATTAATTATAGCATAACATAAGAAAAACATCATAATATTATTGAATTAGCATCTTATTTTCCTTTAACTTATTACAAAAATTTGTAACATCTTTTAAAGCTGTTTCATATTCTACTTCATATTCATCAACGACTTTTTTAGCTAGTTCTTCTTTGCTTAAATCGTTTTCTTGCAAACATTTAAAGATGAATGAACCAACGTCATTTAAATGGATTATGGCATTGAAATCTATAGATTTTTTTCCAACAGGTACAACAACATTGTTTCCTGCTATATTTTTTAATACGAATTCATTTGATATTTTCATGTTTTTATTCCTCTTACATGTATAATTATACAATATTTATGGCTTTTATTAAAGAATTACTTCTTATAAATAAAGTTTTTAGTATATGTATTGATTTTTGTATCTATTTCAATGAAATAATATTTTGTAAAGAAAATGGTTTTAGCTATTAAGAATTTATTGTATAATTGATTTATCTAATCAAAAAGAAGGGAAGAAATGAATATGAAAAAATTGGTTGTTTATTTTTCACGCACTGGAGAAAATTCAGTAGGTGGTAAAATTGAAGTTATCAAAAAAGGATATACTGAAATAGTTGCAGAAAAAATCGCTAAAAAAGTAAATGGTGAGTTATATAAACTTGAACCATTAGTACCATATCCTTTTTCATATAAGGAATGTGTTTTAAGAGCTCAAGATGAAGGCTTTGTTCCATATAATAAAAAACTTGAAAATTTAGATGCTTATGACACAATATTTTTAGGTTTTCCAAACTGGTGGAGAAGCTATCCTAGAATTATTGCGACATTTTTAAAAGATTATAATTTTGTAGGCAAAACAATTATTCCATTTTGTACAAACGAGGAAGGTGCATTTGGTATTGGTGAATTAGAACTTAGAAATAGTGTTAAAGGAGCAATCATTAAAAATGGTTTTGCTTGTCGTGGTTATGATGCTTTAACTTGCGATGAAGCACTTGATGAATATTTAAATAATAATTTATAAATAAGGAGTATAATGATGTATAAAGTTAGTAATGATATTTATTATATTGGTGTAAATGATCATGATATTGACTTATTTGAAAGTCAATATGTTGTTGAAAATGGTATGTCTTACAACTCATACCTTATCGATGATGATTTCATTGCTATTTTAGATTCAGTTGATGAAAAATTTTTCGATGAATGGATGGATAATATCTTAAAAGTTTTAAATGGTAGAAAGCCAACTTTCTTTGTTATTCATCATATGGAATTTGATCATGCAGCTAATATCATGCGCTTTTTAGAAGTGTTTAAAGATACAATTTTAGTAGGAAATGCTAAAACATTTAAAATGTTTGATCAATTTTTCCGCAATGCTAATTATAAAAAACTAGTAGTAAATGAAAATGACACTTTAAATTTAGGCCATCATAATTTATCGTTTATCTTTGCACCGATGGTTCATTGGATCGAAGTAATGTTTTCATATGATGAATTAGATAAAGTATTATTTTCTGCCGATGCTTTTGGAAAATTTGGTGCACTAGATGTCGATGAAGAGTGGGCTTGTGAAGCAAGACGTTATTATTTTAATATCGTTGGTAAATATGGAATCCAAGTTCAAAGTGCTTTGAAGAAAGCTATGAAAAAAGATATTGCTACAATATGTCCATTACATGGACCAATACTAAATGAAAATTTAAAATATTATATTGATTTATATAATACTTGGTCATCATATGTCGCTGAAACTAGTGGTGTTGCTATTTTTTATACATCGGTATATGGACATACAAAACAAGCTGCATTATTACTTGAAAAGAAGTTAAAGGAATTACATGTCGATAAGGTTGTCGTTACTGATTTAGCACGCTGCGATATGGCTGAAGCTATTGAAGATGCGTTTAGATATAATAAAATAGTGTTTGCTACCACAACTTATAATGCTTCGATTTTTCCTTTTATGAATGAATTTATCAATCATTTAGTTGAAAATAATTTTCAAAATAAAGTTGTTGCTTTCATAGAAAATGGTTCATGGGCTTTAAATGCTTATAAAGTTATGAAAGAAAAACTAGCTAATTGTAAAGATATGACTTATATCGACGAAGTTGTTCATATCACATCTAGTTTAAGTCAAGAAAATTTAGAAAGCATCGCAACAGTTGCTAAACAACTAGTAAATAGCACAGAAAAAAAAGTAGTGGTTGAAGAAATTAAACACGAAGAGAAAAAGAAAGTAAAATACGTATGTAGTGTTTGTGGTTACGTATATGAGGGTGAAGAACTACCTGAAGATTTCCATTGCCCTCTTTGTAATAAACCAGCAGAATATTTTAAAAAAGTTCAAGAATAAGATGGTTATCATACCATCTTTTTAATGTGTATATTACTCTTTATTTTTATAATTAGATGTTATATAATTAGTGTGCAAAAAGGAAGGTTTATAAATTATGAAAGTAAAAATTCAAAGCAAAGAAAAAATGAATGCTGAAATAGCAAAATTATATATCGATATGGTAAAAGAAAAGCCAAATTGTGTATTAGGGTTTGCTACTGGTTCATCGCCATTAGGTGTGTATGCAAAAATAATTGAAGCTTATCAAAATGGGGAAGTATCATTTAAAGATGTAACTTCTTTCAACCTTGATGAATATGTAGGACTTGATGAAACAAATGACCAATCTTATCGATATTTTATGAATCATAATTTATTTGATCATATCGACATTAATAAAGAAAACACTCATGTTCCTTCAGGAATAGGTGACTATGAAGAAAAAGCTAAAGAATATGATAAATTGATTGAAGAAAAAGGAGGAATTGACCTACAAATTTTAGGTATTGGTTCCGATGGACATATCGCTTTTAATGAGCCTAATACTCCTTTTGATTCTTTAACACATGTAGCAGAACTTGCAAGTTCAACAATTCAAGATAATGCTCGTTTCTTTTCATCGATTGATGAAGTTCCAACAAAAGCTGTCACAATGGGTTTAGCTTCAATTATGAAAGCCAAAAAGATCGTTTTAATTGCAACAGGGTTAAATAAAGCCGATGCAGTTAAAGCATTGCTTGAAGGTCTTGTAACGATAAAATGGCCATGTAGTATTTTAAGAAATCATCCTGATGTAACAGTTTATGTTGATCATGATGCATTTAGTAAAGTGAAATAATTATGAAATGTTTTATTTGTCATCAAGAATGCATAGATTCTAGCGAAAAATTAAATGTTATCACTTGCACATGTAAAAAATGTGGAAGCTATGCCTATGAAAAAAACTTTTTAACTACTTACGATTATTACTTATCGGCTTATAGTAAAGAAAGAAAAGAAAAAATTGAAGCGTTTTTAAAAAAATATGTAAAGAAACATCATGTATGTTTTGTCGATGATTTTGAAACTTCCAAAGTTGAAGGATATGATTTACTTGAATTTCGTGATATATTAAATATGGTAGGCTTTGAAGTTAGTCATAATAATACTATCGATTCTAATTGGACCGATTAAAAAAAGTGCATAAGGAAATTTCCTATGCACTTTTTATATCAAATAAATATTAATTTGCTTGTGAGTTTAATAAAGCATCATCAATTTTACCCCAAGCACCATTTCCACTTCCTGCACATTTTACATAAATACCAATAGTGATTGATTGTGTAGAATCATAGATAATGTCATTGATCCATGCACTATCCCAATTACCATAGCTTGTGATAGTTAATGGAGCAGTTTTGACTATTTCATCATCAATTTTTACATACGCATAGATGTCACTATCACCAGCATCGCCACCCATAATAGAAATTGAGTATTTATAAGTTCCAGAAGGTAAATTGTTAATCTCTTGTTCTAAATAAAATTCTACACTATTTGCAGTAGAGCTCCAAAAGTGCATGTGGTATTCTCCAGTTAATGAATCTGTCGATTTCTTTTCAACGAAAAGTTCATCAGCCTTACCGATTTCATTTATTGTCCAATAAGATAAATCTCCAGTTTCAAAACTATAATTTTCAGCGAAATTAAATTCAACCATTGAAACATAACAATGAGCTTCCATACCATTAGCATCACCAACGATATCATATTTGTTAACGCCACCACTATACATTTTATCATAATCAACATTTTTCCAAGTAACATCAATTTGCATCTTGCTATCATCGTTCATAATAGCATTTACTTTATTTGGAAGAATAATTGTTCCATTTAAATCGCAAATAATAGTAGTATCTTCAATTGCATCAGGCTTTAATGCAACTTCGTTACCATGTTTCATTAGATTAAATACTTTCAATGATTCAAGAGGCTTTCCACCATTATCAAATAAAGCTTGGTTTTCAACAGCACAACCACCATAATATTTTCCAGCATCATTTGGATCATAAGAGGCTGCATAAGATGAAGCCCAGCCAGAACCATAAGTTTCCCACAAAGCAGAGTTTTCTTCCCATGTAGATTTGCCAACACCAATCCATGTTCCTTCCCAATAAAAATAACCAATAGCGTTTGTCGTATGATTTACTAGTGTATCAACAACATTACGAATTTGATTTGCTTGACCTTGGATAGTATATGGATATGGTTTTTCATACGTTCCACCATCGGATATCGTATTTCCAAAGAAATCAAAGTCATTTGGAGTATAAGCATATGAATTTTCTGCTACCATGACTTTCTTATTATATTTTGTTGCAATATTTGATAATACAGTCGATAAATTATCAAGTGTTCCATGCCAATATGGATAATATGAAGAAGCAAAAACATCATAGTCAATATTATAATAAGCAAGTTTAGAGGCATAAGATTCATAATTTGAAGCTTTTTCAGGGTTTGCAAAGTGAACTGCCACTAAAGCATCTGGCAAGACCTCTCTTGTTGCTTTAGCACCAGAGGCCATTAATGATTG
The DNA here is from genome assembly GCA_022767485.1 of Erysipelotrichaceae bacterium. Classification (GTDB taxonomy): domain Bacteria; phylum Bacillota_I; class Bacilli_A; order RFN20; family CAG-631; genus CAKPXW01. The sequence goes on along the minus strand of JALEMY010000112.1, from coordinate 7,033 downwards.
GATGTTAAACCAAATTTTTTCTCCACACATTGAACCGTTTGTTTCATTGCCAATTTGGACCATTTGCACATCTATATTATTGTCTTTAAAGGCTTGTAATGAAGTTTTTGTATATTCATATAAAGCATTTGATTTTGTTTCAATATCCATATTTGCCCAAGCTTTTGGCGCCATTTGTTTACTAGGATCAGCCCAGAAGTCAGAATAGTGGAAATTAACTAGTAATTTCATATTATATTTGCTAGCTCTTTTACCAATTTCTATAGCTTTAGCTAAGTCGCTATTTCCACCACCATAGCCGTTTTTATTTTCATCGTATGGATCATTCCAAATACGTACGCGAATACAGTTTATACCACTATATGATAATGTTTCAAAAACGTCTTGTTCTTGATTATCATAGTCATAATATTTTACGCCGCTATCTTCAAGAGAAATGACGCTTGAAGCATCCATACCTAAGATAAAATCATCCGTTAAATTCTCAACTTTTTTAACATGTAATGTGCTATCTAGTTTTTCGCTTGGTCTTTGATATGATGGCGTATTATCTTTACAACCAGCAAGAGTAAGTAAAGCTAGTAAAGAAGGGTATAATAATTTTTTAATTTGCATATTTTTCTCCTTTTATTTATATAATACAACCATTTGTCTTGAAGGAATAGTTAATGAATTTTCAATCAATGCTCCATTTGAAGTATAAGTATTATTGATAAAGCCAATATGATAACCTTCATATCCTTCGATTTCTTTAGAAACTGGTTGATTGTTATAAATGATTTTAACATCTTTCCAATTCATTTTATCATTGCTTGTTAATAAACTTGCTTCTAATACATTGTATTGACTTTTGTTAGAAACAGTTTTATCAACTTCATCAAAAGAACTTGGTGTGAAAATCTTTTGTTCTTTTCTCATTAAAATAAGTTGCTTATAGGCATTAACGACATCGATGTATTCTACCATCCTATTCCATTTTAAGGAATTAAGTTTGGCATATGCATTATATGAATCACGATTATAGGCACGATTTGTAACACTACAATGAAGAACTTTTTCACTAGTATCATCGCTTTCAACTTCTTTACTTCTTAAAAATTCTTGACCTGCTTGAATAAAACTAATACCAGTTGAAGTATAAACTAATGAAGCACCTAAGATATCCATTTCTTTAATATCTTCAATGCTAGCTTTAGGATTAGATAAAGATAATTTATCATAAAGTGTTAAATTATCATGACATTCAACATAGTTGACACTACTACCAATAAAACTTCTTGAATATGTCTTATTTAAGCCTTCAATAACACTATAGATCGTATTGATGACATTTTCGCCAGCAAGCCATCCTTTAGTAGCATCATCGCCACCCATTGTTGAAGAACCGCGAGCACCGCTTCTTAAAGTATCGTTGAAGCAACCGATTTCATTTAAATGATTAACACTTGATTGAGTTGCCATCATTCCGATTTCTTTGCCGCCATACATTGACCAAGCTTCACCATAAATAATAGAAACTGTTTCACTATTATTTTCATGTATTGCTTCATCAACAGCAGCTTTTACTTCATTCATTGCTTCAACAGTGTGAAGTCCCATTAAATCGAAACGAAAACCGGAAAGTTTGTATTCTTTAACCCAGTTAACAGTAACATCTTTCATATATTTTTTAAACATTGCTCGTTCACATGCTGTATCTGCACCAGCACCAGAATCGTTTCTTCCTCTAAAATAATAGCCAGGGAAGATTTTTTCAAAGCTTGTTTCACTGCTTGATGGCATATGATTAAATACGACATCCATTATAACGCCAATGTTTGCATTGTTATATGCTTTCATAACTTCTTTAAATTCTTTAACACGAACTGAGCCTTCATATGGATTTGAAGAATATGAACCTTCAAGAGCATTATAGTTTTGTGGATCATAACCCCAGTTATAAGCTCCACCATATTTAGTGTTGACATAATTTGCATCGTTAAGTCTTGTTTCATCAACTGATTTAAAGTCATAAATTGGTTGAAGTTGAACATGGCTAATTCCTAAGTCTTTGATATAATCAAAGCCTGTTTTATATGTAACATTATCAACGGTAATATTTGTATTTTCTTCGCATAAACCTAAATATTTTCCAGCATTTAAAGGATTACCATTCCATGATGAATCACTAGTTAAATCAGAAGTGTGAAGTTCGTAAACTAAAGCTTGACTTTGACTAGTTGTTGTTGGAATTTTTACATCATCCCAACCGATAGGATTTAAAGCATCCATATCTAATATTTCACCACGAAGGCCATTAACACCAGTTGAAACTGCGTATGGATCAACGACATCTTTATTTACTTTACTTCCGATTACTACGTCATATGTATAATATACTTTATCTAAGTTACCTTTAACTGTACATGAAAAGACACCTTTATCTTTCTTTTCAAGTTCAACTTTTTGATAAGCAGAACCAGTATTTCCATTTTCATAAAGATTTAAAGTGATACTTGAAGCAACAGGAGACCAAACTTTAAACGTTGTTTCTTTTTGCGAATAAATAGCTCCTAAAGTTTCATCTGTAACGAATAAATCTTCAAATTCTTTACAAGTATATAATGCATCGTATGCTACTTCTCTTTGTCCCATACTATCAACTTCCAAATAAGTTTTTGAAGCAAGTTTGCTCATGTCAAATGGCTTTTCAAGAGTGATAGTAGCTTTTTTCTTTGTGGCATCTAAAGTGAATTTATTAATTTTTAATTCCTCATTATCACATGTTACTTTAAAATTAGAAAAATTAGAAAATTTAGAAAACGATGTTGCTTCAATAGTTGTAGTAGAAGTTAATGTGGCACTACTTACCATATTAAAACTTACATCTTCTAGTTGGTAAAACATTTCTGATGACCCTTCAATGACGTATAGATGTGTTTTGCCATCGCTTGATTTTTTAGTTAAATCTATATAACGATCACCATCGTATTCTTTACTACCAGCTTTATTACGAATAATAATGCCAAGAGCTGTCAATGAACTAGAAAAAGCAATGGTTCCTGTTTTTACTGTGTTGTCCCAAGATGATAAAACATTTTCCATTGGGGAGGATGTATCAATAGCAAGTGTTGCCCAAGTACGATCTAAAATTTCTTCTACGCTTTGGAAATAAAAACGAGCTCCTTCTCCACTTTCTGGCATATGAGGCCAAATCCAAGTTAACCAATCCTTATAGTTTTCAGCATAGTTATAGTAATGAACATAAACCGTTGGATTTGAAGGTATTTCATAAGCGTAAGTTGTATCAAGAATGCTTGGTGTATTACTAGAATCAGTTATACTTGTTTCATCATTTGATATACTTTCATTAGATGATTCATTATTATTTGAATTACAAGAAACGCATAATGAAAAAATGCATAAAGACATAAATAAAAATAATTTCTTTTTCATAGACTTCTTTCCTTTTAATTATATTTTCTTAACATAATTATATATAATTATTGTTAAGCTTTCAAGAAAAATGTTATAATGGAAAAAAAGAAAGGCAATATATGATTAATTTATATAGCATAAAAAATTCTAAAAAATTAATAGAAAAACAAAAAAAATGGATTGCTACTTTTATAGTGATAGCACTTTTAGCTCTTGTTAGTTGCATAGTATTATGTTTTTTCTTAAAAAAGTATGAAACATGGATTATTGCAGCACTTATTTTTGCCATTTCTTTAATTTTTGGATACATAGATATTTATATTATGTATAGCATTGTTTTAGAAAATTATAAAGAAGCAAAGCATGAAAGAATAATGCTTGAAAGTGAAAAAACAAAACTTGAAGGAGTAATAACATTTACAAAGAAGAAATATCGAATAAAAAAGTCAATTAGTGCAATAATATGTGAATTAAAAGACGATGATAATCAAACGTATTCACTATTTTTTAATGAGCGTTATTACGATTATAAGAAGTTTGAATGTTTTGTTAATCACCATAAGGTGAGAGTTATCGTGGCTCATAAATTCATTATTGGCTATGAGGTATTATCATGAAAATAATTAAAAATATTAAAAATTCTTTTTTAATTTATTTAAGTTATACATTCTTGTCCATATTAATTTGGAGTTTTGTCATCGTTAACGTTACGACGATAAGTATGGATAAACAAGTATGTATTTTTTCACTTGCTGATTATACTAATACTACAAAACTTGAAGAAAAGTTTGAAAATGTCAATATCGATAATATTGAAAAAATATATGTTAGGGATATCAACTATACGACATTTGAGCCAGAATTAATAAATTATGGAGATATTTATTTATTAAGAGAGTCTAACGCTATTCAAACGATTTCTACTTTCATTCCTTTAAACCAGCAATATATTTCAAGTCATGATAAAGAGCAATTTTATTACTATGAAGGTGTTCCTTATGGCATAAAAATATATGATGGGAATACTAAAAAAGGAATTGCTGATGATTTGATTTGGTATTGTTCTACTAGTGAGGGAATAGAAGATTATTATATGTTTTTCAATAAGAATTCTTCTCATATAGGACATTTAAATAATAGTAAAGATGATGCAGCTTTAATTGTATCTGATTACTTTTTATCTTTAAGAAAGGGGTGAAAGTAATGTATCAAAACTATATTTTTGATTTATATGGAACACTGATAGACATTCATACTAACGAAAATAAAGCAAAAATATGGAAAAATTTGCAAAAAAAGTTTTTATCATATGATGTTGTTTACTTAGCAAAAGATATAAAAGAAAGATATGAATCTTTGTGTGCTATAAAACAAAAAAAACTGCAAAATGAATTGAATATTGATGATGTTGAAATTGAACTTCTTGAAGTGTTTGATGAATTATTTAATGAAAAAAATATAACTTTAACAAAAGATGAACTGTTAAATGTTGCAAATAATTTTAGAAATGATAGCACAGAATATATTAAACTTTATCCGCATGTTATAACTTTACTAGAAACATTAAAAGATAAAGGAAAGAAAATATATTTGCTATCAAATGCGCAAAGTTGCTTTACAAATAATGAGATTTTATCGCTAGGCTTATATTCATATTTTGATGGTATCATTTTATCTTCAAATGAAAAAGTTAAAAAGCCATCTGTATTATTTTTCAATAAATTAAGAGATAGATATCAGATAGATAAAAGCAAATCGGTAATGATTGGAAATGAAAAAGAAAGTGACATATTAGGTGCGATAAATTATAATATAGATTCGATATATATCTTTTCAAATCTTTCACCAAAAAAAGATATGAAAAGTAATATAAAAGCCACAAAAGAAATAAACATGGAAAACATGTTAGAAATAGTAAAGGACGTGATTTTATGAGTGAGATAATAAATTTAAATTACAAGTGGTATTTTAAAGAAAATTACAACAAAGATGATTTACAATTAGGGAATTTTAAAGATTTTAAAGAAGTAGATTTGCCACATAGTAACAAAATTGTTCCTATCAATAACTTTGATGAAAAGATGATTCAAATTGTATCCATCTATAAAAAGATGATAAATATTGAAAGTCTAGATGATCAATATGTGTTAAGATTTGAAGGAATAGGACAAAAAAGCAAAGTATACGTAAATGGAAAATATGTAGCTTCACATCTTTGTGGTTTTACAAGGTTTGATGTTGATATTACATCTTTTCTTCATGTTCAAGAAAATGAAATTGCAGTTGTTGTAGATTCAAGAGAAATAAATCAACCACCATTTGGCTTTGTTATCGATTATTTATGCTTTGGAGGAATTTATCGTGAAGCATATTTATTAAAAAGAAAGAAAGTTCACTTTATCGATTCTTATTTTCATCACGATGAAAATAATTGGTTTTTTGATTATAAGATATCTTCTAAATCTAAAAAATATCGCATCAATTTATCAATCAAAGATGAAAAAGATAATGAAATCTTTTCTTCTTCCTGCAATAACTTAAGCGAAATTAAAGGAAAGATGAAAAAGGTTCATTTATGGGATGTAGATGATCCATATCTTCATACATTAAAAGCAAATATAGTAGATGAAAATAACATAGAAATAGATAGTATATCTTATCAAGTTGGCTTTCGCTTTTTATCAATTACGCCATCAGGAGTACTATTAAATCACAAACATATCAAAGTTATGGGGGTAAATCGTCATCAAAGTTATCCTCAAGTTGGTTATGCTATGGCTAAAAGAGGCCAATATGACGATGCTATTAAAATTAAAGAACTTGGCTTCAATGCAGTTCGTACTTCTCATTACCCACAAAGCATTCATTTTTTAGATGCTTGTGATAAACTTGGTTTATTAGTCTTTGAAGAAATACCAGGATGGCAACATGTTGGCGATGAAAAATGGAAAAAAATAGCCATTAATAATGTTAAAGATATGATTGCTCGTGATAAGAATCATCCTTGTATAATGCTATGGGGTGTTAGAATTAACGAATCTATAGATGATCATGATTTTTATGTGAGAACTAATCAAATGGCTCATGAATGTGATCCTTATCGTTTAACAGGTGGTGTTCGTTGTATTCCTCACTCTGAACTTTTAGAAGATGTTTATACTTATAATGACTTTGTAAATTCTGGAAAAAATTTATACCTAAAAGATAAAAAAGAAATAACAAGCGATATGAGCAAACCATATTTAGTTAGTGAATATGGAGGCCATATGTTTCCAACTAAAGCTTTCGATAATGAAAATCGTCGTGGAGAATTATGCTTATTACATGGAAATGTAGTTCAAGAAGCAAGACGTCATGATGATATTATAGCTACTTTTGCTTGGTGTTTTGCTGATTATAACACACATAAAGAATTTGGTAGTGGTGATTTGATTTGCTATCATGGCATTTGCGATATTTTTAGAAATGATAAGTATTCAACATATGCTTATAAAAAATATAAAAACGAGCCATATTTAGAAGTGACATCTAACTTTAATATTGGTGAATCAAATGGTGGATATATCCGTGATATTGTCATTTCTACTAATTGCGATTTTGTAAAAATGTATCACAA
>JALEMY010000106.1 GCA_022767485.1 Erysipelotrichaceae bacterium | reverse complement strand
ACAGGTTTTGCAGCTTTCGTTATTTCTTCACAATCAAAAGATGATACTTCAGGAAATATTACTGTTGGTACTATTTCTGATAAAAACATCAAAGTTGAAATCACTAATAAAGAAAGCCTTGGAAGTTTTATTTTTGATACTAAATCAGATGATACAACAGGTAGAGTTCATTATGATTCAGCTGAAGAAAGTGAAAGACTTTCAGTTACTGTAACTGGTACTGTTCAAAACCCATCATTTGTACAAACTTTAACGATTCAATTAGTTGAAGTGGCTTCAATTGATTCAGAGGGTAACATCGTTGCTAAAGAAAAAGAGGCATCAGGATTATTTAAAGCAAGTCAAAAAGAATACATTTCTTTACCTGATTGTTTCTATACTGAACAAGATGTTTCATTTACTCCATCTGGTGATTCATCAGTATTTTCATATACTATTTCATTTAATTGGGGAAATTATTTCCACAATGAAAATCCTGGTATTTATTTTGATAGTGAATATGAAGATGATACTTCACACGTTAAAGGTAAATATGTAAGTGAAGCTCAAATGGTTAAAGACTTAGTTGACTTAAGAGATACAATTTATGGTACTAACACTACTATTGCTGAAGACGGTTCTTTTACCCAAGACACTAGTGTAGCAGCACCAAAATATGGAATTATAGTTACATCTACTCCTAAATAATGCATAAAACAAATAAAAAACATTTATTATGACATCAACTGAAATTATATCTATTATTGTTACTTTCATTGGTGTCGTCAGCTTTGCAACAGTATTCACAATACTTTATCAATCATATGCTAATTCTTCTATCGTTGAAATTAAATCTGGTAAAAGAGATATAGAATTAATTGATGAAGTAATTTATGAAAAACAGGAAAAAACAAAAAGAAAGCGTAAAAGAAATAGATTGATAAAAAATATTATTTTTTACGTAATAATGATTATTATTATACCTATATTTATTTTTTCAATTATTAATAAATTTACTGGTGGTACAGCCATGATTGGAAATCATTCGATTATGGCTGTTGCCTCAGGCTCCATGAGTGAAAAAAACAAAGCGAACGACTATTTAGTAACAAACAATCTAAATAATCAATTCAATACCTATGATATTATTATCCTTGAAAAAGTCAATCAATCTAGCGATTTAAATGTTTATGATGTAATTGCTTATGTAAATGATAAAGGAATAACCGTTATTCATAGAATAATATCTATAAACTATGAAAATGGAAAGCAAACATTTACCACTAGAGGTGATTCAAATAACGCCTCTGATGCATATCATCCAAGTTTTGAAGACATCGTTGGAAGATATAGTAACAAAAGAATTAAAGGATTAGGTATTTTTATTGTGTTTTTCCAATCTTATCCTGGTATCATCACGATAGTTTCAATGGTATATTGTCTAATTATGATCGACAAAGTATCTAAAAAGATGGAAAGTGCTCAAGAAGAAAGAGTTATACATCTAAAAGAAATTATTGAGGAAATAAATGATGATAAAGTGCAAGAAGAAATGAAAGCATCTTATAGTGAAACGATTTATTATAAAGGAATTGCTTATATATTTGATGAAAATGGATTTGTTGGAAAAGATGAAATAAAAGATGAATCATTAATAGTTCAAAGTAATGAAAACATCATCAAAGTGAAAAATGAAAAAAATGATTGTGGAGGTAGTTTATGAAGACTAGACCTTATTTTACAAGAAAAAATTTAATTGCGATAGCTTTAGCTATTTTCTTTGCTTTTATCTTATTGTTTACAGGGTTATGTATCGATGGAAATCATAGTATAGTAAGCAAGAAAAATCCTATCAACATGATAGCTTTAGCTTTAAACTTTAAAGTAATAGAAGCTGGTGTTGGTGGCTTTTTATGTTTGATTCTTGTAGGAATTTATGTAGCAGTATTTGCATGTTCTATAATATATGAAGTTCGCTATGCAATAACAAATAATAAAAAGTTAACAAGTGCTAAAATGATTATTACATATGTGATTACATTTATTTCTTGTGTGTTATTATCTTTAGGATTGGGCCTTGTTATTCAATCACCACTTACTAAAGAAGATTTAATTAACAATTTATTATTCGTTGGGCAATCAGTTATCTTAGCATTAATAATATACGCAATATTATTTTTATTTATCGGTGCTATCTTATTATTAGTTGTCAACTTCTTACTTGTTGATAAACCATTTAAATTCTTTAAAAAAGCTAATGATGTGCCAGAATTTAATGAAGATGAAAATGATGAAAATGATAATGTTAAAAATAGCTTTGATGCTGATGGTAATTTAACTGGTAATTTAACTGGTGTTAATTCATCATCTGCCCCTAGTGCTAATGGGTTAAATGTTGCATCATCTACTAATGATGAAGTACAAAAAGTTGAATCACTTGATGATCGTGAAAAAGTATTTCCAACTTTATCTTTAATTGATAATAAGTATGATGGCTATGCAAATGAAACATTTGAAAGTGATGATATCACTCTTGAACAATTGTGTAATGACTTTAGAAATTATTTAGCGCATGATGAAAAACTATATTTTGATATTGATACAATACGTATTTTTATCAGTGGTTTTGCTGCTTCTCACTTTATGATTTTAGAAGGTTTAAGTGGTACTGGAAAATCATCATTACCACGTTATTTTGCTTCATTTGTTTCCGCTAATGTTTTATTCTTACCTGTTCAAGCAACATGGAGAGATAAAACTAATATACTTGGCTATTTCAATGATTTTTCAAAGATTTATAGTGAAACTGATTTTTTAACTACTTTATATGAATCAAATTACAATCCAGATCAAATCTACTTTTTCGTACTTGATGAAATGAACATTTCTAGAGTTGAGTATTATTTTGCTGATTTCTTATCTGTCCTTGAATTTCCAGAAAGTGAATGGAAGATGAGAGTTATGCAACTTCCATACAATTTTATTCCACCTGCAAAACTTGAAAATGGTAACATTTCAATTTTAAATAATGTCTATTTTGTAGGAACAGCTAATAAAGATGATTCGACATTTTCTATTGCTGATAAGGTTTATGACCGTGCTATTACTATTGATTTTGAAAATAGAAATGCTCCTTTTGAAGTTAAAGAAAAAACAAATAAGATTCATTTATCAGCTTCAAAACTTCATAGCTTATATGAAAATGCATTACTTGTTAAAGAAAATCAAATGAGCGATGAAGATTATAATAAATTTGAAGTTATTACAAACTATATTTACGATGAATTTGATGTTACTTTTGGTAACCGTATCTTAACACAAATCGATACATTAGTTCCAACATTTATCGCTTGTGGTGGCAAAAAAGAAGATGCTTTAGACTTTATTCTTTCAAGAAAGTTACTTGCAAAACTTGAAGGTAGATTTGAAGAATATGTAAAGAATTCATTAAAGCGTTTACTTGTTTTAATTGAAAAGACATATGGAAAAAATGTCTTTGCTCGTAGTGAAAAGGAAATCAATAAATTAATTAGAAAATTATAACATGAAAACTAAAGATGCGATTTTTTTAAAAGATGTAATGAATGGTATAAAAAGAAAAACTTTGAATAGTAAAGATACAAAGTCTTTTTATGCTAATTGTGATTTATTTAACTTGCCATCATTACAAGAAAAATCCTTTGCCAATGACATTGCTTTTTTTGATGATATTAACTTTATTTTAAGTGTTATTATTTCTATTATTTCTCATCCACATATTTTAAATAAAGGAGAAGAAATAATACTAAGATCAGAACTTGTATCTTCTTTATCAAACGATATGTTTTTAAAAACTTTAAAGGATTCAAGCTTATGGAAGCATAATAAAGAAAAAGAAAAGATACCTGAATATGTTTATTATTATCAGCATGTTGATAATTTAAAAATATATGAAAATATCTTTATCGTTTATTTAATTAATTTAATAAGTAATGAATTGAATAAAGAAAGCGAATTTTATTCATCTTTGATTTCTACTATTCGCTATAATAACAATGATTTATTAAAAAATGATCATATTCAATCTTCTTTTGAAAAGATTGATTTATTGCAAAAAAAACTTGAAAAGATTAAATCGACTTTCTTTTATAAAAGTATATCAAAAGGTGGTAATATTTCATTAAGACAAGTTACTCCAACAAATATTTTACTTAAAGATCGTCTATATAATTATTGTTTCAAGTTTTATCGAAAACTTGTATCTTTTGAAGACTTAGAAGATTCTTCTAATGACTTTAAAAACTATTTTTATATTCTTTTTTTAAAATGTTTAAAAGCAAAAGGATTTAAATTAACAACATCAAAAATAAACCAAAATGAAATTTTCGATCAAGATTTTCATTTTGAAAGAGCAATTTTATTAACTAATGGTATTTTTGATATTAAATGTTTTCTAGATGAGGGAATTAATATTTCTATCATTCATAATAAAGCAAAACATTTAATAGTTAATCATAAACTTTATTTATCAAATCACTTTTTATTTACAGATATTAAAGACTTAATTAATAAAAATGAAGAAAATGTTCAAGTATTATCTTTATTTACTAGAGCTAATATTATAAATAATCAACTATCGATTATATTAGACAACTTAAAAAGCGAACAAGAAATGATTAGTGATTACATAGATGATTTAATGCTTCTTTATAAAGCAAATAAGAATTTATATTTAAAATATTGCCCATATTGTAAATCAAACGATATTAATGAAATAGATGAAGATGTCTTATCATGTAATAGTTGTCGATCATCATATACTTTTTTATCACCAGATGAACTATGGTTTTTACATTTAAGGAGAAATTAATATGGATGAGACAAATAATGAAAAAAAAGTAATGATATCCATTACTAATTTGTATAAATCATATGGTGAAAAAAAAGTCTTAAAGGGCTTAAATTTAAAAGTGTATGAAGGTGAACTATTTGGTTTTATTGGGCGAAATGGTATTGGTAAATCTACAACTATTGATTGTATGATAGGAGCAAAAAAATATGATAGTGGGGAAATAATTATCAATGGTTTTGATATTTTAAAAGAGCCCCTTGAAGCGAAAGCATCATTTGGTTATGTAGCATCAGAACCCACATGTTATGAAGTGATGAGTGGATATGATTATTTAGAATTTATCGCTAGTATTTATAATATTAGTGAAACAAATTTTAAGAACAATTATAAGTACTTAGCAAATCGTTTATATTTAAATGAAGCTGACTTATTTTTACCAATAAGCAATTATTCTCATGGTATGAAACAAAAACTATGTTTGATAGCTTCTTTATTATATAATCCTGATATATGGATTTTAGATGAACCAACCGTTGGGCTTGATATAATGGCTGTTGAATCATTAAAGAAAATGATGAAAGAATATGCAAGTCACAACCATTGTGTCTTTGTAACGTCTCATAATATCGATTTGATGGCTAAGATTTGTGACCGCGTTGCTATTATTAATGATGGTGTTGTAGTACAACTTTTAGATTTAAATAAAGATCCAAATAAACGTTTACAATTACCACGTATATTTATGAATATTTTTGGAGGATAAAATGTTATCATTATTAGCAAAAGATTTTAAAATAATGTTTTCGTTAAAAGAAAATCGAAAAAAGCAATTTTTATCGGTTATTTTTAACGTTTTTGTTATTTTAATTTTAATTGCATTAGAGACGGTTATCTTTCAAATGGCTTTAAATAAGATTAAAGATTATTATTTAGCACCAATTTCTTTTTTAACTTTATTTTTATTTATAGTTTCAATTCTTATGATGGTTTTTATGCTTTTTCAAGCAAAGAAATTATTTTTTAATAAGCAAGATATCGAACAGTTATCTATACGTCCTGTTAGCAATTCACAAATAATATTTTCCAAATTAATCTTTTTGTTTTTGATGTATTATACAACGTGTCTAATGTTTACTATTCCATTATTTATTTCATATGGAGTAACATTTTATAAATCGAAGTTATATTATTATTTATTATTGTTTTATCCTTTTTTGGCTTTTTTATTTGAAATGGGTATTGCGTTGATTTTCGTTTATCCTTTAAAGTTATTGTTAGACTTTTTAAAAAAACACATTATTGTGCAATTTATAGTAGCAATAATCGTTATATTTGCTTGTTGCTTTTTATATAGCAAAGTGCTAACTATATTTATTCAATTAGTTGCAAACAATCAAATACAAAGTATTTTTTCAACAGAGTTCATTAATAAATTAAATACTGTAAAAAAATATTTTATACCGACTAATTTTTTAATTGATATTTTTATAAGTCATAGTAAAAGAACATTTTTCTTTTATTTATTAATTGCTCTTGGTGTTTTTACATTAGGATTAAATGTTGCAATTTCTTCTTTTAAGTTTTTTAAAAAATCATCAACTAACGCAATTTTAAATAAAAAAGAAATAAGATTTAATATTGTGTCACCAACTAAGGCGTTGATAAAAAAAGAACTTATGATGATTTTTAAAGATTCAAATTACATCTTATCATATTCTGGTTTATTAATTGTCCAACCATTTTTAGCTTATTTAGTTATTTATGCATTAAATACGATATTTAGATCGGGAGTATTTGCTTATTATATTACTTTACTTCCAAACTTTTTACCATTGATTGATATTTTACTTATGATGTTATTTACACTAATTATTGCCTCTGGAGCCAATAGTTATTTATCGATGGAACAAAAAAATGTTCGCATTATGAAAACCATTCCAGTAAGCTTGTATAAACAATTATTTATTAAAGTAGCTATTCCTTTTATTTGCTCTTTAATATCTTTATTTATCAGTGTAATTGTCTTAGTTTCAACTCATGTTTTTTCTATAACAACAGGAATATTTACTTTTCTTTTGTCATCTTTAATATTATTTATCTTTGATATTGTTTCTTTGTTTGAAGAATTAAAAATAAAAAGAAATAAAATAAAAAATACTTTTATGTCATCGCTATATTCATACTTATTACCATTAGTGTACTTTATTGTAACTTTATTACTTTCATATGTAGGACTTTCTATATATATTGTTTATTTGCTTGCTATATTATGTTTGATGATGTTATCACTTCCTTATTTGCTTCATTTTAAAACGAAGGTATCCGATTTGTTTTTAAAATTGGAATTGGTAAATTAATATGAAAAAGAAAAATCTAATTATTTTACTTATCATACCTTTTGTTATTTCGCTATTAGGATTAATAGCAATTAATGTAACAGTAAATATTATCGATGCTGATATAATAGCAATTTCTTGGAATTATAATGATGTTGAAGGTTTTAAAGTTAATCGAGAATATAAACTTGAAGCTAATAGTATTTATCCTAATAATGTTACATTATCTGAAGGCAACAATTTAATTTGGAGTGTAAAAAATAAAGATAGTAATGAAGTGGATAGTTTAGCAAGCATTAATAAAAAAGAAAGTGGTTATTATTTATATGCCTTAAAAGAAGGAGAAGTAATAATAACATGTAGTAATGAAAAGGGTAATATTTTTAAAACAATGACTGGTATTATTTATGAAAAAGGAGCAATATTACTTTCAACTTTAATATCATCATCACAAAACAACATCGATTCTAATATTTATTATGGTGAATATGATAGCGTTAACAAAGATAAAAAAATGAACATTGATTTATCGATATCTACAATTCCATCAGGTCTTGAAAATTCATTGGTCGTTTTAGATAAAAGCGATAACATTAACGTTTCTTTAGCTGAACGAAAAGTAACTATAAAAGATGGTTATAATTTATCTTTTAATGAAAATGCCTTCTTTAAAGTTGGCTATGTTGATGAATCATTAGCTTTACCTGTAACATTTTCTTTTATCATTGTAAAAGATGGAATTAATGTTTACTCATATGATGATTTACTTGCATGCACTAATAAATCAAATAATGGTGAAATCGTCGTCTTAAGAAAATCATTTGAATCTTTAGATAATTTTAATAAGATTAGTGGCAATAATATTACACTATTTGGCAATTATAAAAATGGAAAATATAGTTTTAATAATGAAGTATATCGATTTAAAACTTCATATAACAATGAATATATTGATCAATGGAATGAATTTGCTAGTAAAAACGCTTTATATGATAAGATCTCTGATGAAATATTAGCAGGACTTCATATTCAAAAAGATTTTTATGGTAATGGTTATACTATTAATTTTCATAATTTAACTTATCCATATCAAGTGATTCAAGTAAGTGATGAAAATGGTAATATTATCGAAATACCTCAACTTTCTTTAGATAATTTATTTAAAGGTCCTAAATCATTTTATACTTTAGGTGATCCTAATAAAACACCATTAATTTCTGCTTTAGGTCAAGATAATTGTGGAATGTATGTTAATGGCGATAATATTACAATAAATGATGTAAATGTTAAAAACTGCGATTTTAAAAACTCTTTGTCATATCTTAAAACTGTAGGTAATGTAGTTGACATATATGGAAATAATATCACTATCAAAAATTCTCGTTTTTCATCTGGAAGAAATGTTATTAGATCATTTTCATCAAACGATGTAAGAATAGATAATTGCATGCTTTCTTATTCCCAAAACTTTTTATTTACAACAGGGGCCAATGAATATGCAAAAATTGATGATAGTAAACTTCATAGTTTTATGGATGGTAATGGTAATCAAATCGAAAATAATTTGACTTCTCATTTAGTAAAAAATGGCATTGGTGATT
>JALEMY010000095.1 GCA_022767485.1 Erysipelotrichaceae bacterium | reverse complement strand
CATATTACTATCATATGATGAATTTAAATGTATGCTTTGATTTTCATAACTTAAAGGTAAAGTATACGCATCAGCTAAGATAATAAAATTATATACTTTTATTATTTGATTATTGGCATTATCCTTAGCTAAAATAATCATGTTATGTTTACCAGGACTTAAAAAACTTAATGAAAAAGTCTTTTCGTTCATTTTATTTCCATCAAGCAAAATACTCTCACTTGCAATATGTGATGTTTTATCTAAAATTTCATTTTTTACAATAAAATGATTATTGACATATTGATTATCTTTTATATTAGTTTTTATTTCAGGACTAGTATTATCAAAACAAACATTATTTAATAGTACTAATTTGTCATCATTATATAAGGAAACGATGTGATTACCATCTTCATATTTGTTTGTATCGACATTAAATGTTGATAAAGACAATGGAGTATCGTAATCAAAATAATAATCAATTTGAAAAGGAACGTTAGAATTTTCATATTGTGAGCCATCAACTGATAGATGTCCTTGTTCAACACTTCCCCATCCATCTCCTAACCAATAAAATTCATCATCAACTTGTTGAATTTCATAAGTGTTATATTTAGCTGTCGATAAATCAGCAGGTTTATAAATTATCATTTTTGTTGGTTTAATAATTTCACCAGTAACCATTTTTAAATAAACATTAGCTATTTTAAAATCATCACCCCAACCATGTCTAAAGCCTCCTCTAAACAAGTTTTTATTCCATGATTTATGGCCATATGTTTCACCAATTGTAATAGTAAAAATATTTTCTCCTTCATATAAATCATCATTATTAATCTTTATACCATGTGAATTATCAGAAGGTAACGCGCCTAAAGAAACACCATTAAAGGTAATTTCATTAAAACAATGTTCAACCGTATCACTATGAACTGGATGTGCAGGGTCAATATCGTAAATTATTGTCCCATCATAATTAACAATATTTTCTTTTTCAACTATCTCATCATCAATTTTCAATTTTAAATTGTTAGATGAATTTTCATATCCACACGCTGAGAAAAACATATTACCAGAATAACTATTACCTTCTTTAAAAGGCCACTTATAATTTTCATTTTCAATTGCTGTAATTTCTTCTATAGATGATTCACTTTCTTGTTGTGTTAAAGATGATGAAAGATCACTATCCGATATCGATTCTGAAATATTTTGCTTGTTACATGCACTTAAAGCTATCATAATAAGCAAAGATAATATTTTAAAATGTAATTTCTTCATAATATATTCCCTTTAATAAATCATTTAACTTTGTAGTCTATCTTCACTACTTTTCCATCATTAATTCTAGACTTTTCAGCAGCAAAACACATCTCATGAGACATAACTGATTCTTGAATGCTTGTTAGACGAGTTGTCTTTTCACCAGTTAATAAATAATCTATAAGTTCTATAAACATAATACGATCTCCACCACCATGGCCTATAAAATCATCGGTGTAGTCAGTAATATCATATACCTTAGAAGAATTATCTAGAAAATGATAAACAGTAAATTTATTTTCTTCAAAATTACCTTCTATACAGCCTTTACTACCCATAATTTTAATATCGCGATAACAATATCTACTATAAGCATTCATAGTATGACTTGCAGTTGATTTATCTTCAAATTCAATGTTGACTACTTGATGGTCTACTACATCATTATCGCATTTAAAAACACAACGAGAATACTGAGAATGATCTAAAAACTTATTAATTTTCTCATCAGACAAGTCATCACCAACTAAAGGTCTTAACCATTCCTTGTTAGACATATAAAAACGATATGCATTAAAAGCACATTGATCTTTTACTTTACAAGAAGTACAATAAGTAGCTGAATTTATAGGAGCATTTTCTTTTTTTAAATAAAATTGATTACCAAAAGATGAAATTCTAGTAACATTTTTATTTGCCAACCAATAAATCAAATCCATATCATGTGAGCATTTAGTTAAAATCATAGGACCTGTCTCTTTGCTGTTTCGCCAATTACCTCTAGTATAACTATGTGCTTGATGCCAATAAGCAACATTTTCAGTAGTGTTGATATTTACAATTTCTCCAATTTCTTTAGAGTCGATAATGTCTTTAATCAAACGATAAAAATATGTGTATCTTAACACGTAAGTTACAATAACTTTTAAATTCTTTTTTGAAGCTAAAAGATTCAATTCTTTAACTTCTTTTAAAGAAGAAGAAATAGGCTTTTCAAGCAAGATATTATATCCTTTTTCAAGACATTTTTTTGCTTGTTTATAATGATATTGATCCATCGAGCAAATAAGCACTAAATCAAGAGATAAATCAGCTGCAAAAAATTTTTCATCGGAATCATAAATATTTTTTACTCCAGTATTTGCTATTATCATATCGCTTATTTCATTTGCACGATTATCACATACAGCACAAAAATCAACTTTATCTTCCATATCTTTAATAAATGAAGAGTATAGTCTTCCTCTATTTCCATAACCAATTAAGCCAATTTTAATTTTTTTCATAATACCCTCCGAATAATTGCTTTTGTATTATTATATCTTATTATTATACTTATATGCAATGAAACAAAACAACTAAAAAAATAAAATAAGGCCCAATATTTTTAAAAATTGAGCCAAATATTTTAATTGTTATTATTATCTTTTAAAGGTAGTTTAAATATCTTATGAATTAAAGCCTTTAATGAAAATGGAATAAAAGGATATAAATAACAAATGTCGAAACTATGCATTGTTACAAGTGAAATAAATAAAGCTGTAGATGATATTAAAAAGCCAATTTTATTAAATAAGCCAATAGATATAATCATAATAAAATTCCAAAATGATATAGCACGACTTGTTTCATAATTGCTAATGGCGAAAGTGCAAATAGATGATAATGCTCCATAGAAAACAACCTCTGAAGATAAAAGGCCTGTTTTTACAGCTAAATCACTTACAATTATCGTGGCAAATAAGGACATAGAAGTAGATAAAAGTGATGTTGTATTATAAGATGCAAGCCTTATAGCAGTTAAGAAAATCTGAGTTGATATAATTTGCATAAATAATGCCGTTGGTGATATGTCTTCAAGTAGTAAAAATGCAGAGTTTGGAGCACTTTGATCTAAGCAAAGTAAATACCATAAAGGAATTAAAAACAAGCCAATAAACACACAAAAGAAACGAAATATACGATTAAATGTTGAAATTAATGAAGGTAGTTGAAATTCTTCGATTTGTTCATTTAATTCAAAAAAAGTTGTAGGAACAATAATACATGAACTACTAGTATCTACAAGTAATACTACATATCCTTTCAATATATGAATTGAGGCAATATCTGGTCTTTCAGAAAATCTAACCTTAGGGAATATGTGATATTTTTGTTTAAAAACTAGTTCCGATATTGCTTTATCACTCATGATTAATGAATCTACATCGATACTTTTAAGTCTTCTTTTAATTTTTAATATCAAATTTTTATTAGCTAGATTGTCTATATAATTAATGGAGATTTGTGTTTTAGAATACTTACCAACTTCAAACAATTCACACACAAAGTTTTCATTTTTAATTCGTCTTCTAATTAATGCTGTATTTGTCAAAATCGATTCTACGAAACCATCATGTGATCCTTTAAGAGATTTTTCTGATTCGGATTCACCAATTGCTCTTGTTGGATATTGCCTTGTTTCAATTATATAAAAAGATTGATTTTCAAGCATGAATAAGCATCCTTGAAATATATAATCAATGCCTTTATCAATATCATTTATTTTTTCAATCGATCCATTGATTATACTTTGCTTTTTGCTTTCTTTGCCATCGATTAATTGATTAATGAAAAATAGATTAACCAAACTTGAAATATAATATAAAATCGTATTATTGTTAATTTTTCTTTTTACAACATCATAATTAGTGTGATAGTGTATTTTACTTTCGATATAACTTTCTATATTATTCATGATTTTGCTTTAAAGATGATAGAGGAAAGAAATGCTAAAAATATTGCTAGGGCAATAAGTACTCCACAAGATGAGAAAACACCTTTAAAAATACCAATAAATCCCTCTTTTATCACTCCTTCTTTTACTCCTTTCATAATTGTTGAGCCAAATGAACAAATAGGTAAAATAGCCCCCATTCCACCAATTTTTTTTATCTTATCGTATATGTTAAAAAACTCTAAAATAGTTCCAAAAACAACAAATAATGATGTCACATGACCTGGCGTTAGTTTGCTATTAACAATGATTATTTCTGCTAATGCACAAATTATTCCACAAACTAAAAAAGCTAAGATAAATGATAAAAACATTAAGTCACCTCCAAAACTATAGCATGAGCAATGCAAGGTATTGTTTCTTTTTGTTGATATGAAATTTGTGAATGCAATGAACCGGTTGCGATTACTAATACTTTTTTATATATTTTTTTCATCATTTGATTAATGATGTAAGAAAAAGTAACACACATTACACAAGCAGGTCCTGAACCACCTGCTTTTATATCTTGTTTTTCCTTATCGTAAATTGCACTTCCACAATCAATATGTTTACTTATAATATCGTATCCTTTTTCTTTTAATACATCGATAAATACTTTAGATCCAATATCTCCTAAATCACCTGTTACAAACAAATCATAGTCATTTATACTTTCATTGTTATTATTTAAGTGATTTATTAATGTATCTATAGCGCTAAACGCCATACACGTTCCCATATCATTGACATTTTTAGATAATACATCAATAATCCTTCCAATAGTGCATTTACTAATTCTTATTTGTTTTTTCATATTTGTCAATATGACTGCACAACCACCAGTAACTGTTGAAGTCATGCTATCTTTAATTAAAGAAGCATATTCATTTGGATAACGAAATTGCCTTTGTGAAACGCATACATGAGAACTTGTAAAAGCTAATGCATTATTTAAATCGCATCCTTGCATATATAAACTTGCAAGTATTATAGATAATATCCCACTAGCACAAGCAGCATAAAGACCAACAAATGGAAAGTCATATTGTTTTAAAGAAGCAGTTGAAGAATACAATTGATTAGATAAATCACCACCAAATGCTATACTTATTTCATTTTCTTTATAAATTGAATGTGATATAGCTAATTTTATTGCTTCATTTGAAAGTTTTATTTGTGCCTTTTCAAACGATTTACATTGAAAATAATAATCATCGATATAGTGATTAAAATACATACCAAGTGGCCCAAGCTTTTCTTTTTTTGAGACAATAATTCCTATTGAATCTATATATATATTATTAAATTTTACACTTTGTGATTTCATTTTAGCACCTGCATTAAATAATAGATAAAACCTAAAACAATTGAACTTACAATACCATATGTAAATACGCAGCCAATTAAAGAAAACATCTTTCCACCAATTCCAAAAACTAAACCCTCAGTTTTTCCTTCTATAGCGCTTGAAGTTATCGAATTAGCAAAACCTGAAATAGGAATTAAAACTCCACTATGAGCAACTTGTGCCACTTTATCAAACACTCCAAAACCTGTCAATAAAAAAGAAATAACAATTATTACACTATCAGAATAAATTATTGCATCTTCATGATTCACAAAAAAGACTTGGCTGAACAAAACATATATTGCTTCACCAAATAGACCAATTATTCCTCCAAATAAAAAAGATAATAAAACTTTTTTGATCTTATGTTTTTCTTTACCATTTTCTTTAATTATTTGCTTTATTTTTTCATCATTAATTACCATTTACTCACCTAATATTAGTATTACTAATAAATAGTTTTATAAACAAAAAACTGAAAGACAATAATCTTTCAGTAATTTACTTTAAAATATATTATAAAAATGATGCTTCATCTAGTTTATTTATGATTATGTTATGAAATAAACTGTTTCCTTATTTTTTCAATAATCTTTTTTTCCATTCGCGATATTTGAACTTGAGACACATTGAATCGTTTGGCTACTTCCTCCTGATTCATATCTAAATAAAATCTCATTTTAATTATCGCTTTTTCTTTATTATCTAGTTTATTAATCTCATCAGCTAAAGTTATTTTATCAATTAATGAATATGGTGCTTTATCTTCAATTCTTTCTTCTATTGTCAATGTTGATCCATCTTTTTCATAAATTACTTCATTCAATGATGTTGGATAATATTTAGATTCCATCGCTAAAACAATTTCATAAGGCTGCACTTTTAAAATTTCGGATAATTCATTAATCGAAATTTCTTTATGATTGCTTAAAAGATACTCATCAGATATCTTTGTTATTTTTTGATTTAATTCTTTTATTGAGCGTGACACTTTTATAGCACCATCATCACGAAAATGTCTTTTAATTTCTCCTAATATTATTGGTACAGCATATGTTGAAAAGGCTACATCATAAGAAATATCAAATTTATTAATAGCTTTCATTAGCCCTATGCAACCTATTTGAAATAATTCTTCTTTATCATATGATGAATTATTAAATCTATGAACTAATGACCAAACAAGTGATATATTATCTTTTACTAATTTGTTTTTTGCTTCTTCATCATTATTTTGTGCTTTTACAATTAATGTTTTAAACTGTTCCATTATAAACCTTTAATCGTCAACACTTTCTTTACTATTAATTTTGTCCCCATATCTTTTTTTGACCTGATCTGTAAATCATCTGATAAAGATTTAATAATTGTAAAGCCAAGCCCACTTCGATTTTTGCTTGAATAATTTACTCTTAATGCATCTATGACATTTTCAATACCAACGCCTTCATCTGTAACAATTATATGCATAATATTATCCTCTATAATTGCACTAACAATTACTTCTTTATCCTTATCTTGTTCATATCCATGAATTATTGCATTACTAACTGCTTCGCTTACAATTGTTTTAACGTCAATAATATCTTCAATTGTGCAATTGATCGTTGCAGCAAATAGTCCAATAGCATTTCTTGCTACTGCTTCATTTTCTAAAGTAGCATTAAATTTTAATTCTATTTTATTCATAAGATGTTATCGACTCCTTTATATTTTCATAAATATCCTCGTATGTATCTATAATGTTTGCTATACCTGATATTGCCAATGTTTTTTTTATTTGTTGATTTACACCACAAATAATCATTCTTTCTTCAAATTCATTAATTTGTTTGTATCGTCCAATTAATAAACCGATACCACTTGAATCAATAAAATTTACTAACGACAAATCAAAAACATATAAATCTGCTCTTTTTTTAATAATAATATTATTTATTGCATTTTTATATTTTAAAGAAAGAAGATTATCAAAATCGCCTTCAACTTTAAAAATAATGACCTCATTTAAATCCTTTATAGATATTTTACTGTCCATTTTTTCACCTCGATAATATAATACACCATTTAAATATCAATGAAATAATTTAGACAATAAAAGAAAAAAATAGAAGAATTACGACATTTTTCTATTTTTTCTGTATTCTATTAAAATCCACTCAATTATTATATTAACTATATAATTTATCTCAATATCATCTAAAGTTTTATATTTGTTGATTTTATGCCATTTTTCTAAACATTTTCGACAGCAAGTTGCTGTTGCATGCTGAGAAATAAATACTGGATGGTTTTTCATTGGTGTTTGTTTTCCATCTTTTATTTCATCATATTTTGCAAGCCTATTTATTATTATTTCTTTAGCATGTTTCTTTAACGTATCAAAACCTATAGAATCAATATAATCAAGATCATTTTTCTTTAAATGAAAACTACTACGAAATCGACTTTTTGATAAATCATATAAAATCTCATATTCATACATAAATATCACCAAACATAATTATTTATTATGATTTATTAAAAGTCAAATATATCTTAAAATAACATATCAAGTAAATATTGCTTAATAAGCTCGCTATATTTTACCATTAAAACTTCTTCTTTAACATATAATGGATATTGATACTGTTCTTCATTATAATCAAGCAATAAAAATCCCACTTCCTCATTAGCTTTAATAGGTAAAGATAAATTGTCTTTTAATATTATAGTTTTTTTCATGTTTTCTTCATTAAATGCTCCTTCATGAACTAAAATAATATCGTTTTTACAATATATTGGAATACTTTCTTCCTTAGCATTTTTTATTGATATATCTGCAACATGACTATCTTTTTCATAGATAACTTTACCATTTAATTTTAAAAATCCATAATCCAAAAGTGTCTTAGTCATTTCATTACGTTTTGCAGATGTTTTGGCATTCATAATGACACTTACTAACCTAACATTATTTCTACTTGCAGTTGCTGTAAGACAAAAACCAGCTTTACTTGTATAACCTGTTTTTAAGCCATCCATGCCTTGATAATACTTTACCATTTTATTAGTGTTAACAAGCCAAAAAGGTTGATCGCTATCTTCTCTAATATGTGAATCATAAATTGATGTGTAATGTAATATTAGATGTTTATATTTTAATAATTCAAGAGCAATAATAGCCATATCTTTTGCACAAGTATAGTGATTATCATCATCAAAGCCGGTAACATTTACAAAGTTTGTATTTACAAGTTTTAATTCTTTTGCTTTATCATTCATCATTTTAATAAATGCATCATTACTACTTGCTACTAGTTCACTTAAAGCATACATTGCATCATTTGCAGAAGCGATGCATACGCATTTTAATAATTCGTCAACACTAATTTGTTCAAATGGTTCTAAAAACACTTGACTACCGCCCATTGAAGAAGCATTAAGAGAAACACTTACGATGTCATCTAATTTAATCTTATTACTTTCAATTGCTTCACATACTAAAATAAGCCCCATCATTTTTGTCATACTAGCAGGATACATCTTATCAGTCTCATTTAAAGTATATAAAACTTTTTGACTGTTTTCTTCAATTAAATAAGCAGCACCACAATTTAAATTCAATTCATTATCTGCCACAACACTTAATGGTTCATCATTATTTTTATTTAAAATAAGACTAAAAACACCTATTAGCAAAACAAAAATAGAAAATATTGCATAAATAATTTTTCTTTTCATAATAACTCTCCTAAAAAATATTATGAAAACAAAAGAAAGATTATTCATCACAATCTTTCTTAAATAATTATTTATTAATCTTTAATCCTTCTTTGAAAGCTTCCATTGTAAGTGGTAATTTATCGACAACTAATTCATATTGGTTTTTAACTTTTCCATCTTCATAGTCATTTGCTGAGAACCAAATTGCTCCTTTAATATTTTGTAAATATGGATTATTTTCTCTATCTTTAAAATCAGCAAACATTCCAATAACATAATTAGCTTGACTTTGTTGGTTTCGATATCTTTCGCCGCTATAATCGCCACCTGCACCACAGCCAAATTCAGAAATAATCCAAGGATAATTACGCCATACTGCTATATTTTTTTCATAATATCTCGTATAATCTTTTCTAAAAGTCAAAGAGTTAACATCGTTGTTATTATTATCACGATAAGCAGTAAGACCTAATGCTTGAACATAATCAACGCCAGGAAAATAACTTAAGTCTTCACCCCAAGCACTATATGGACAAGAATCTAAAATTGGATTGAAAATCCAAATAGCATTAGTAACTTCGTGTTCTTGAAAAATATTATATAGTTTTCTCCATGTAGCAATAAAGATATCAGGATCTAATAATGTAATCATTCCACAGTAACTAACCCAGTCAGAGTTCATTTCATTATTCAAGCGGAATAATAAAGGTTCTTTATAGCTTTTGATTTTTTCAGCTAATGAATGCATAACATCATCAACTTTATTTTGCATCGTCATACTATCTTCATAACTATCTGATAATGGCCCTCTTAAAATATCAAACATTGGCGTATACAAATCATTACCTCTAACCGTATTATTGTTATTTGTAAATTGGTAAGATAGTTGCAATACTTTTTTTCCATTAAAACCATTCCCACCAGCTAATGTTGTTGCACACGAATCATCAAAATAAATTTTTCTACCATTTGATGTCGTATGTAAATATGTTGGCATAATATCAAACTCATAGTCCATCGCTTCTTCAAATTCGTTCATTTTGTTTGTAACTTTGCTAACTTGCTCGATACCATAAGTATAAATACCCCAATCAGTACGCTGTTGAGTAGAAAACTTTTCAAAGTATTTTTTCGTATTTTCATCCCATAATGGATTATTTTTCAATGGTAAATTATCAATGTGATTAGAAACACTACCATTTTTAGGAATTTCCATAAAAGATTGCACTAATTCTTTAAAATCATCATTACGATTATTGTTAGATTTCATAACGATAAGATAAAATTCCTTGCCATTATATTGTGCTTCGTTACGTAAAATGGCAATGTTATAAAACATTTTTCTAATATTCCCTGGATTATTGATTTTTATTGAAAACATTGAAACATAATAATTCGCTAAAATATTTTTATTTTCAATTATTACATTATCGGTATATTGTAGATTGTTATCATTTAAATACTCTTCACTATTAATGTATCTAATTAGCCAATCATCACGATAAGTTAACCATGTATTATATGGGTTTTTAGTTTCTTTTGAAACGCAAATCGTTGTTTGCTCATTATATAATCTACTTCTACAAGCTGCAATTGAAAAATCTGCTTGGTATGTAGTATTAGTCTTTATATTAAATGCATATCCTTCAGAACGATTAACAAATCTCATCGTGTCATTATTATAATACAAATACTTTAAATCGTCAGTTTCTTTTCCTTGTCCATCTTTAAAATCTATTTTTATTTCATTATTAACATATAATTGTTCAAATTTTCCATCATTAAATGGACCAAATTCATCTTCATCATACATCAACATTTTATTTTCATCTTTTTTAATATCATCTAAGAAAATAAGATCATTATAGTATTCATTAAATAGTTCATCGTTTTGTATAGTTGTATCTTCAGACGATGAAGAATCATTTTCTTGTAAAGAATCATTACTATTAATAGAAGATGAACTATCATCCCTATTGCTTTCACAAGACAATAATAAGATTGATAATAAGGAAACTAATGTAATGCCTTTTATTTTCATTTTTTTTCCTCCTAATTGTTATTTTTATCGACCATTATTTGCATTTAAATCTTTCTTGTATGAATTTATTAGTATCTTTTGGTTATCTTTCATTCCTACTAATGCCAAAATAAACGCAATCAATAGCAAAACACCTTCAAGCCCAATGTCATAATTTCCATTATCAACAACAAACCCTACAACTAAAATAAATACCGCATATGCTATATGAAATTTTTTCTTTTCTTGAAAATTTTTTGGTGTTAATCTTAAGTCTTTATAACTTTTTATAGAGAAAAACAACAAAATAGCTGACAAAATAATATTAATTAAGTATCCGATAAATAGTGAAACATACACTGTTGTCCCAATCAATTTAATTTGCTCTTCAGGAATTTCTCCATTATTAGTAAAAATGCTCATAATGACATCATATGTTTGTAAAAATGAATTTGTTTGAAAAATAGCATTAAGCAATAACATTACTCCTGTAAAAGTACAGTAAACAGATATTATTATTGAAATAATTGTTGAGGCTTTAAATTTTTTATTATTAATTACTTCCATTTTTTTCATCTCCCAGATAATAATAATTATAACATTTTAGTGTGTGATAATTCTATCTTCAATTTTATGTTTCAAACATTTGTTATTTGAAGCTTCAAGCAAGACACATTTTGGTTCATTTTTATATTCATCATATACATATTGATATTTACTAATATAAAGTTTATTTTCGTTTAGCTCTTTTTCAAGTTCTACGAAGCGAGAAACTCGATAAACCATGTATATTCGACCGCTTTCTTTTATATTTCTTTTAAAAGATAGGCATAAAGTCTTCAATGATAAACTGCCTTCATGTCTAGCAATTTTCTTGTATTCATTAATATTTTTTTCTTTTTCATCCACACTATTAAAATAAGGAGGGTTACATACTATAACATCATAAAATTTATTTGAATCATAAATAGAAAAATCATCATTTATCAAATTAGCTTTAATATTGTTCACATTTAAAGTCATTTGACAAATTTTTAAAGCTGATGAATTTATTTCTATACCGCTTGCTATACCACCTTTTTTTATAATATAAACTAATAATGCTCCATTGTTAGTTCCAACATCTAGCACTTGTTCATTTTCATTAATATTAATAAACTCACCAAGTAATGCAGTATCAGTATTAAAGTGGTACATATCTAAATGCTGAACAACTTTATAATCTTTATGATTTGGTAAATAATCAACTCTTATTTTCTCTTTCATATATTATTTCTTCCATAATTGATGCCATATATGCAATATATTTACTACATGGTCTATTTTTATAATAAGACTCACTTCTAATATTTGGAATTGGCGATGATGGTTTTTCTTTTAAAGATAGCAATTCAAAGCATGATAAATAACCAAATTTATCTTTAAATTTAATAGCTGTTTGTTGAACAAGTTCATAATGTTGACCTTTTTCATTAACATTTAAAATATCATAATCGCCATATAATAAGCCAAAAACTATAGCCATACCACTAACACATCCACATGTTTCTCTAAGACGTGAAATCCCTCCACCAAAGGAACTAGAAAGAGCTTTTAATGATTTTTCATCAACATTAATTAAGTCTTTAAAAGCTAAAACAATAGCTTGTGAACAGTTATATCCACCTTCAAACAAACTAACAGCAATTTTTGCACGATTACCATTCATATACTACTTTAATTTTAAAAATTGATGCATCTCATCCAATCCGTGTTTTGCACCATTAAAATTCATAAAGGCATCTAATTTATCATCATTTTTACGTGGAATGATATGAAAATGAAGATGCATAACCGATTGTTGAGCAGCTATACCAGAAGCATTTAATATATTACAACCATCATATTTACAATCATTTACATAATGTTCAACTATTTTCTTAACGCTACTCATCACATGTAAATAATCTTCATTTTTACTATCGACAACATTACAACAATGATTTTTAGGAATTACTAATGTGTGACCATCAACATCTAAAGCAATATCTAAAAAAGCAAGTGTATACTCATCCTCATAAATCTTATAGCTTGGGATTTCCCCTTTAATGATTTTACAAAATACACATTCCATCTTCTTTTTCTCCTTTTTAATCTTTAAATATTTTAGCAATTACTGGGACAATTTCCTTAATGTTAGTATCTGTTGTATTTATACATAAATCGTAATTTGTTTTATCGCCCCATTTTGCTTCAGCATAAAAACCATAATATTTAGCACGATTACTATCTATTTTATTAATTTTTTTCTTCCATTTAGCATAAGTATAGTTTTCGTCTTCTTCTTTTCTTTCCATACAGCGTTTGATACGACTATCTATATTTGCATAAACAAATATTCTAAAAGGATGAAAGTCTTTTAATATATAGTCTGCACATCTTCCTACGATGACGCAATTAGACTTCATTGCAAGGTTTTTCAATATTTCACATTGCGCTTCAAAAATTTGTTGAATTTGATTTACTTGATATGATTCAACGAAATTTATGCTATGACCAATAGTAATAGGATATAGATGATGTGGCTTACATTCAACCACTTGCTTAATATATTCTTCAGATAAAGAAGTATGCTTAGCAATTTCTGTAATGATTTCCTTATCGTAATATTCATAGTGCAATTCTTCAGCAAGTCTTCTACCAAATTCACGGCCTCCACTACCAAACTCTCTACCTATAGTAATAATCTTATTCATATAGTTACTCTCCTTTTTTTTATTTTACTATTTTTTATGTTGACTTTCCATAAAAAAATGATTCTTCTAGAATCATTTCTAAAAGAATCATTTCAAATTATTATTGTAAACCGGTAATTGTTGAACCATCAGGACCTGGAGTGTTTGCAAGATATTCTTTAATTTTTTCTTTAGCTTCAGGCTTTGAAGGACGACAACTTGATAGTTTTTTATTTCCACCAGTAACTATTGAATCTGCCATTCCAGCGCAACCTGCAAAACCACATCCACCACAATTGGCACCTGGAAGTAATTTTGTTACTTCAGCAATACGAGGATCTTCTTTTACAGCTA
Organism: Erysipelotrichaceae bacterium; assembly: GCA_022767485.1. Classification (GTDB taxonomy): domain Bacteria; phylum Bacillota_I; class Bacilli_A; order RFN20; family CAG-631; genus CAKPXW01. Next base: position 15,734 of record JALEMY010000095.1, on the reverse strand, counting down.
AATATTTAGAAGCAACTGCAAGTAATAATCCTAAGATTGCACTAATTGCTAAAACAATACCGATAGCTATTAATATATTAATCAATGTCTCAGGCATATTTTATTCTTTCCTTTCATTTATATTTACATGATGTGAACAAGATGTCATTTGGCACCCTTCACATTCAATACCTTCGTTTTCGCATCCTTCTGGCTTAGGTGTTTTTTTATTTAACAAATAAGAGAAAATAAATAAAGCCACACAAACCAAAATTATGACACATGCGATAATTATTTGTTTTACATCCATTATTTATACTAGTCCTACAAATGCTGAAAAAGCAAGAGCCATTAAAGCAGTTGTAATTAATGCAATAGCATTACCTTTAAATGGACGTGGTGTATCTTGAGAATCAATACGTACACGAATAAATGAAAATAATGTGATTACTAACATATAACCAACAGCTGTAGCTATTGAATATACAAGCATATTGCCAAATGTGTAATTAAAAACAAGTCCTGCTTTTGTAGTTGCATATTTTGAAACTTCTTGAGCTACGAATAATACAACACAGTTTGTAGTAATTAAAGGTAAATAAATACCAAGAGCTTTATATAGACTCTTCATGTATTTTTTCATAAAGAACTCTACGAATTGAACGAAAGATGCAATAACTAAAATAAAGACAATTAATTGTAGATAATCAAGACTTAATGGGGCTAAAATAAATCTTTCAATGCAATAACAAATAATTGATGATAATGTTACTACAAAAATCAATGCAAGTCCCATTCCAATTGCGTTGCTAGGTTTTTTTGAAATTCCTAAGAATGGACATATTCCTAAAAATGAAGATAAGATGATATTTGAAACAAACAAACATCCAATAACAATTGCGATAATAGAACTCATTATGCTGCCTCCTTATCAAGTTTTTTTGCTTTATTAGCCTTTTTATTATTTATAGATGTAGTGATTGCTACAAATGCAGCAACACAAATACCAAGTACTAAGAAAGCTCCAGTTGGTTGCACAAAAAGTGGAATTGTAAATGCTTCTGGAATAATACGAATTGAGAATAAAGGGTTTCCAGATAAATCATTCATTGATAAACAACCTGTGCCAAATAATTCACGAATAAAAGCTACAATAAACATAGCAAGTAAGAATCCTAAAGAAATACCAATAGCATCCATAATTGAGTCAACAACTTTATTTTTGCTTGCATATGATTCAGCACGACCCAAAATAATACAGTTAACAACAATCAATTGTAAATAAGCTCCAAGAGTTGAATAAATGCCTGGCGCAAAGGCGTTAACAAGCATACTAATTGCCGATACGATTGTTGCAATAATAATGATATATACAGGAATTCTAATTTCATTTGGTGTAATACGACTTACAAGAGAAATGATAATGTTTGAAAGTAGTAAAACGATAAAGACACACACAGACATACCAATTGCTGAGTAAATGGAAGATGATGTCGCTAAAATAGGACACATTCCTAAAAATAATACGAAAGTTGGATTTTCTTTAATAATACCATTTAAGATAATTGTTCCTTTTTTCATAATAATCCTCCTTATTTACTTTGTGTGTCAAGCCAAGACAAATAGTCTAGACGACAAACTTCAATTGCTGTTGTAAGTGGCTTTCCAGTCTTAGAAACGCCAGAAAATTCAACATAATCATTAACAGCGTTATTAACATCTTTATTTGAGATTAAATTATCTATTTTAGCGATTAAATCCTTTCCAAAACCAGATGTTTCATTATTTCCAAGATCGGTATATCCTAAATATTTTCCATCAGCAAAAGCAACTTGGAATGAAAATTCACCGCCGTATCCTGTAGCTTTACAAGTGTATGCTCTACCCAAAATACGTTGAACAGTTGCAACGCTTTCACAACCTGAATTGTATAGTGTGTCATCCTCAAGCATCATCGTTTTTTCCACTGTGATTTCTGTGTTTAAAACGTTATATTTATTAAATATTTTTAAATATGCTTCTGCTTCTGCTTTTGCTTTATTTGCTTCAACAATTGGTGAAGTTAAGGCATATACACCAGCAAGAATGCCAGCACAAGCAGCGCCACAAATTCCTAAAAATAAAGGTAATTTCACTAATTTATTCATTATTTTTACCTCCTATTTATATTCGCTAACAAACATATTGTAAGCGATATTTATTGCTTTCTTTAAATCAGTTACCGAATATGTTGCACCACAAGAATTTGGAATGATTTCTTTATTAGCAATGGCGCTTTGACCTAAACCGATAAAGTTTTCATCAACATATGAAGTAGCAGCATCTTTATACGTATCTGCAGAACCACCTTTTACAAATGCAATTTCATATACTGAATCATCTGAAAGAGAAATTGCAATATATGCATGTAAATTAAATTCTTGAGGATATCCTTCAACCACAATTACTGTTTTCTCATCTAATTTAACATCATAAACAACAGCCACTTTTGTACCATTTTCATCGACTACAAAATAAGCTTCTTTGCCATTTTCTTTTTTAGATAAACAATCTTTATCTTTTAAATTAAATCCTAATGTTTGTGTAACATAATTATATTCAGCAATATCGATACCATTGATTGAATATACTTCTTTACCACCATTGACGTTAAAGGCAATGCATGAACATAAAACTACAGAAACGATAAATGTTCCAGCAATTCCACAATATTTACGAACGATATGTGCTGAACTCTTTCCAACAGTTAAATAATCAATAGCAGGTGAAATTAAATTACAAATAGCTATTGAATACATAACACCTTCTGGATAACCGCCTTTAACACGAATTAATACTGTCAAAAATCCAGCAATAACAGCCACTAAACTTTTTCCAAATGGTGAAGTAGGACCAGTTACTGGATCTGTTAACATAAAGACTGCACCAAACATTAAACCACCTAAAGAAAGGTGATATAAAACGTAAGCAAATGGATTGTTAAATCCACATACTAAAGCAATAACAAAGGCACTAACTGCTACAGTTGAAAGATAAAATACTGGAGTTCTCCAATTGATAACCTTCAATACTGATAAAACTATTCCTAAAACAAATATTACAACAGTAAATGTCTCTCCAAGAGCACCAACATAATTACCAAATAACATATCTACTAATGTATAATCAGCAAAAATTGAATTAGTAACTAAAGTTGAACTACCAACAAATGATGTTGATAACCAAGATGATGCATTATTGAATGCAGTAGTAAGTGTAGCACCACTAATACCATCGATGCCTGCACCAGTAGTTTTAAGCACTTCTGGAACGCTCATTTGACTTGCAAAACATAATCCCACAAAGATTCTTGCCATAATAGCAGGATTGAAAATGTTTTTACCAAAGCCACCAAAGAAATTTTTAACAACAACTGTTGCAAAAATTGAACCTATAATAACAACATAATATGAAGTGTATACAGGTAATGTTAAAGCAAAGATAATTGCTGTAACATATGAATAATTATGAATCAAATCATGGATGATTTCTTTTCCTAAAGAAAGTTTTGAATCTTTCTTGTGCTTAGCAATTGTAGTTAATGCGTCACAAGCAGCCGTAGTTAATAATGCAACTAATACGATAAGAATTGAATTTAAACCATAATGCGTATTTTTATTTACTAAGCCATCAAGTTTAAATGAATATACAATCGCAAATAGCCATACAACAGCAAGTGCAGCACAAAGAATTAACATGATTTGAAGTGTTGATTTTTTTGCTCTTTGATAAGGAGCAGGATTTGTTCTAAATGCCATGTTTATTTCCTCCTTATTTCTTCATTAAACGATAAATCATTTTTGCTTTTTTAACACTTTCAGTTACTTCAATGTGGCTTGGACAAACATATGAACACATACCACATTCAACACATGACATGATATTTAATTTTTCCATTCTATCAGTGTCTTTTCTTTCAAAAGCAATCTTTATTTCCACAGGTTGTAAACCAGCAGGACAATTCATTGTACAAGCACCACAACGAAGACATGGAACTGTTTCAACTTGTTTAAACTTTAAAATTGTAAGTGAACCCATTTGAAGTAAAATTGGGAAATCATCTTGTTTAACTGCTTTAGCACACATTGGACCACCAGGAATTAAATTGATATCGCCTTCAACATAGCCACCACAAGATGAAACAAGTTCACTTGCTAATGTTCCAATTGGACATAAAACATTTGTTGGATGATTAACACCATCTCCTGAAACTGTTACTAGTCTATTAGTAATAACTTTACCAGTTGATAATACTTTACCTAGAGAAATAACTGTTTGCGCATTGTTTACTACTGCACCTGCTTCAGATGGTAATTTGTCATATTCTTTTTTCAATACTTGTTTTACAAGCGTTCTTTCCCAACCCATAGGATATTGATCAGGAACTTCACAAATAGTAATGTTTTCATGTGCTGAAAGCTTAGCTTCAATTGCTTCTTTAACTTCATCTTTATGAACTTTAAATGCAATAATTGCTCTTTTTGCGCCAGATGCTTTCATCAAATATTCACATCCTAATAGCAAATTATCAACATCTTGTTGCATAGCAATGAAATCTGTTGTTAAATAAGGCTCACATTCAACACCATTAACTAGTAATGTATCAATGTTTTTAGGATTATTATACTTAATGTAAGTTGGGAATCCTGCACCACCCATACCAACAAGACCAGCTTCTTTAATTGCTTCAAATATTTCTTCTTTACTAGAAGATAAAGTCACTGTCTTTAATGGCTCTTCTTCAACATATTGTCCATCATTTGCAATTACAACATGTTGAATTGCTCGTCCAACTTGTGGACTAAAAACCATTTTACTTGCTTGTACAACACCACTAACTGAGCAATAAATTGGAACATAAAAATCTGTTCTAGTACCAATCTTACTTCCAACCTTTACATAATCGCCTTCTTTAACCGTATATGTAATAGGTTTTCCATTAGGAGACATTGTAGGGAAATAAACTTGTTTAACCATATTATCTCCACTTACAAGTGAAATGATTTCTTCATGCTTCGTCAATTCTTTATGACCATCTAAATGACGATGGCCTTTTGAACCAAATAAACTCATTTTTTTATTCACCTCTCGATTTTTTATTATAACATATTTTATTTCTTTTTATATAATTTTATAAAAAATTATTAAAAAAAATCTCCATTTCTAGAGATTAATCAGCAAAAATTATTATTTTTTCTTTTTTATAATAAAAAATATTATTAAAATGATGGCTATTAATAGCAAAGATATTAAAAAAATCATCCAAAATGAAGATGATGAATCATTACAGCCATCGATAGCACAGCCAGCAAAAATATAATTCATACATTCTTTATTCCTTTCAATTAATATTTTATCATTCTTTAAATTAATTTAATAGACAAAAAATATTATTTATGTAAAAATATTATTGGTGGTGGGATCATGAAAAATAAAATTATTTCAATTTCGTTGTTTTTATTTGTTTTTACTTTTTTATTGATAATTGGAACATTTTATGATTATCAAATATCTGAATTATTAGCAAGTAGTTTTTTAATTGATGGCAATTACTATTCAACAAACATCTTTGCAAGATTTTTTAAAGTTATTGGAGAAACGCCGTTATTTTTCTTTTTAAACATCGCTTTTACTATTATTTTGGTCATATTTTATGAAAAAAGAAGTAGTAAACTAATGATATTTTTAGCGATGTTGTTTTTCATTTTTGGTTGTATTAGTGCCTTTGTTTGCTATCAAAGAATGATAAAATATTTATATTATTTACACCCTTCTACTTTCTCTTATTTATACCATAGTTTTATAGGCAAATTTTTACTTTTAATTCTTGCATTATTAACCCAACTATTATTTACAGTTATCGCATTAAAAAAATGTAAAAAAACATGTTTGAAATTATTACCTTTTGCTTTACTTATTATCTTTACAGCTTTATTTTCACAATCGATTGTTCAATCAATAAAACCATTGTTTGCTCGTGAAAGATTTCGTGCTATTTATTACTTAAATTACCATAACGTTGAAAGTCAAGGCTTTAGTAAATGGTATGTTATGCACTTTAATGCCAAAGAAATAGTTGCTTCTTTTCCGGAATATTTAAATGTAACAACAAGTTTCTTTTCTTCATTTCCATCTGGTCACACATGCAGTGCTGGAACTGCATATGCCGTAATTATTCTTCCATATTGTCTTCCATTTAAATCAGCAAAAAAAGCAAAAATTATTTTACTAACTTTTGCAATTGCTCTTACTGGCATCATTGGATTTTCAAGAATTGTTATGGGCGCTCATTACTTAACAGATGTTTTATTTGGTGGAACAATCCCATTTGTATTTGCTATATTAGGTTTAAAAATATATCAAAGATATATTAATAAAAAATTAGCAATTAACTAAATCATTAATATCATTAGGAAGTTTAGCTTGAATTAATACTTTCTTATTTGTAAATGGATGTATAAATCTCATTTTATATGAATGGAGCGCAACACGTGAAATATATTGCAGTGTTCCTCCATATAATACATCACCTAAAAGTGGATTTAAAAAATAACTGGCATGTACTCTTATTTGATGTGTTCTTCCGGTTAATAAAGTAAATTCAACTAATGAATAATTATTATATTCTTTTATCAATCGATATTTACTTATAGCGTTTTTACCTTTATTATTAATGCACATTTTTCCATTAATATGTCTATCTTGTCCAATATTGGCACTTATTGTGCCTTTTTTTCTTTTTATTTTTCCTTCAAGTAAAGCTAAATATGCCCTATAAATTGTATGATTTTCAAATTCTTTTAGCAAAATTGCCTCACTTAAGAAATCTTTAGCAAACAATATTAAACCTGTCGTTTCTTTGTCTATTCTATGAAGGTAGCGAATCTTTCTATGTATATTATTTTTTATATAGTAATTAGCAATTAAATTCACTAAGGTACCTTTTTTTTCTTTACTATCTGGATAGATAATCATATTTGCAGGTTTATTAACAGCTAAAAAATAATCATCTTCATATACGACATCTAATGAACCATCTTGTGGAATAAAATCGATCTCTTCACGAATATCAAATGACAAAAAATCATTTTCATGAAGGCAAGTTTCTAATGGTGCATATAACTCATTGATAAAAGAGGAATGATTAACTCTTATTTCTTCAATCTTTCCTCTACCGACATTATGTTTTTTTAAATATTCTTTAATGGTTAAACCCTCATCGCTAATAGAAATATTTACTCTTACCTTATCCATATTAAATCTCTTCAATTTTCTTCCATTTTTGTGTTAGTTTTTCTACGATATCTATCGCTTCTTTGGCTTGTATTTGATTAGATAAATACATATGAATTAATTTTGCAATTTCTTTAGCATCTTCATTACTACAGCCTCTTGTGGTAACCGCTGCAAAACCTATTCTTAATCCACTTGTTTCTTTTGGTGTTAAAGTGTCGTTTGGTAACATATTTTTATTAGTAGTTATGTTTATTTCTTCTAGTTTCTTTTGGGCTTGTAATCCAGTTAAATTATAAGAATGAAGTGTATTTAACAAAAACAAATGATTATCAGTATCACTAACAATTGCATTAAGATTATATAAAGTATCTCTACACGCTTTTGTATTATCGATAACGTTTTTCGCATACTTTTTAAAATCATCAGATAATGCCTCTTTAAAACAAATAGCTTTGCCAGCTATAATATGTTGTAAAGGTCCTCCTTGATAATATGGGAATATTGCTTGATTTATTCTATTTATCATTTTTTCGTCGTTTGTTAAAATTAAACCACCACGAGGGCCTCTTAATGTTTTATGAGTTGTAGATGTTACTACATCAGCATATAATGTGGGATTTTGATGTAAATTTGCTGCAATTAATCCGGCAATATGGGCCATATCTACCATGAATAAACAATTTACTTCATCGCATATTTCTTTAATTCTTTTAAAATCTATTGCGTATGGATATGAACTATAACCTGAAAGAATTAAATCAGGTTTTTCTTCTTTGGCAATTTTTAAAATCATATTGTAATCTAAATGACCATCTTTGTCTAATGGATAAAAGACAAAATCATATAAATGACTTGAGAAACTTACTTTACTTCCATGTGTTAAATGACCACCATCATTTAATACTAAACTCAAAATCTTTCCACCATTAGGAAGAAGTGCTTTATACGCCGCAGCATTAGCTTGTGAACCACTATGAGGTTGAACATTTGCATATTTACAATTAAATAATTTGCAAGCTCGATCGATGGCAATTTGTTCAATTTGGTCAACGACTTCGCAACCACCATAATATCTTTTATTTGGATATCCTTCTGAATATTTATTAGTTAAAATAGAACCGCAAGCATTTCTGACATCTATGCTAGCATAATTTTCAGATGCGATCAATTCTATTCCAATATTTTGTCTTTTATTTTCTAATTCAATTAATTCAAAAATTTCTTTATCCATTTTATTCACCTCATTTATTAGTATTAATTATCACACAAAATTGTGAAATAAAAAAGAATTTTATAATGAAAATAACAATTATGTGTTTTTCTTGTTGTTTGCTAATTTTCAATAAAATATCATTTGACTTTTCACTATATTTATCGTACAATATTAAAGCGTGAAATCGCAGCACATATGCATGCTCCGTCATGTGGTCTTCAACAAAATGCATTATTAGTAACTTAGCTACAAAGTGAAAGTATTAATGAAGATATTCGGGAAGTAGAGCGTATGCTATTGATGATTTTAGCAAAGTAATCGACAATAGGAGGAAATAATATGTCACGTTACACAGGTTCTACATGGAAACTTTCAAGAAGAACTGGTTATTCAACATTAGAGACTGGAAAAGAATTAGTAAAACGTCCTTATGCACCAGGTCCTCATGGAAAAGATAAAAGAAAGAAAGTTTCTGAATATGGAAAACAATTAAATGAAAAACAAAAAATCAGATATATCTATGGTGTATCTGAAAGACAATTCCGTCGTCTTTATGCAGTTGCAAAGAAGACTAACGGAGTTACTGGTGAAGAATTCTTAAAGATTCTTGAATCAAGACTTGATAACCTAGTATATCGCATGAGTATTGCTAGAACAAGAAGACTTGCTAGACAATTAGTTACTCATGGTCACATTTTAGTTGATGGAAAGAAAGTAGACATTTGCTCTTACATCGTAAAACCAGGCCAAGTAATCTCAGTTAAAGAATCTTCAGCTCAAATCGTTCCAATCGTTGAATCAGTTTCATTAGTTGGAACAATTATTCCTGCATATGTTACATTTGATAAAGATCATTTATCTGGTACATATGTAAGATATCCTGAAAGAAAAGAATTATCAGCTGATATCCACGAAGAATTAGTAGTTGAATTCTACAACAAAATGTCTTAATAAAAAATATTTATATTTATTTCTCCAAAGTCATATACTTTGGAGTTTTTTTTATTCATAAAAAAACTGCTTTAAACATTTAAGTTAAAGCAGCATTTATTTATTCAAAATAATCAAATTCATAATCGCAAATACGAACACTATCACCATCTTTAATTCCTGCATCTTTTAGTTTTTCTTCAACACCATTGTATCTTAATAAACGCATAAAACGTAAAAGACCAGCATCCGTTGATAAATTTGCTTTATGGTATGCTTTTTCAATAGGAGTCCCATAAACAACAAAAAATCCATTTTCGTATTTGACTTTGCAAAAATCCTCATTGGTATTAATATATACTTTATATTCATCAGATTCTTTAAATAATGGAAACTTTGGAGTATTATCTAATATATCCGATAATTTATATATTAAAGAAGATAAATTCGTTCTATTTAAAGCACTAATTGTAAAAATTGGATAATCTTCTTGAAGTTTTTGTTTAAATTCTTCTAAAAACAATTCTGCTTCATCTTGATCCATTTTATTTGCCACAATTACCTGAGGCCTTTTTAATAATTCAGGATTATATTCTTCAAGTTCATGTCTAATTGTTAAATAATCTTGATAAGGATCTCTACCTTCGCTAGATGCCATATCAATAACATGAACTAATACTCTGCATCTTTCAATATGTCTTAAAAAGTTAAAACCTAAGCCTTTTCCTTGACTTGCACCTTCAATTAAACCAGGAAGATCAGCTACAACAAAGTTTTTTTCATCATTTACTTTTACAACACCAAGAATAGGTGATAAAGTTGTAAAATGATAAGCAGCAATTTCTGGCTTAGCTGCGCTAATTACAGATAATAAAGTAGATTTACCAACTGATGGGAAACCTACAAGTCCAACATCAGCCAATAATTTTAATTCTAAACGAACTGTAATTCTTTCTCCAGATTCTCCATTTTCTGCGATTTCTGGTGCTTGAAACCTAGAAGAAGTAAAATGACAATTTCCTCTGCCACCTCGACCACCTTTAGCCACAAGAACTCGTTGATTAACCTCATTAATATCAGCAATTACATATTCGTTACTAACATCATATACTATCGTTCCAATTGGAACTTTAACAATCAAATCTTCCCCTTTATGGCCGTAGCATTTTTTATTTCTACCATTTTCACCACATTCTGCTTGAAGTTTTCTTTTATATTTAAATTCAAGTAGCGTATTTACATTATTGTCTCCAACAAAATAAATAGAACCGCCTCTACCGCCATCTCCTCCTGCAGGGCCACCTTTTTCCACACAGGCTTCACGTCTAAAAGCGATAGCACCATTGCCACCATCACCTGCAATAACTTCAACAATAGCTTTATCTATAAACATAAAATTACCTCCTTTGCAAAATAAAAGCCCTATATGTAGGGCTTAAATTAAATAATTAGTTACTAGCAACTGGGTAACAAGAAACTCTTTTCTTGTCTTTTCCAACTCTTTCAAATTTAACAACACCTGTTACTGTTGTAAATAAAGTGTCATCTCCACCCTTCATAACATTTACTCCAGGATGAATCTTTGTACCACGTTGACGATATAAAATAGAACCAGCTGTAACAACTTGTCCGTCAGCAGCTTTAGCACCTAATCTTTTTGATTCAGAATCTCTACCATTTTTTGTGGAACCAGCACCTTTTTTAGATGCAAAGAATTGTAAATTTAATTGTAAAAACATTCAAGACACCTCCACGTTCAATTATTTTCTATTATTATTTTAAGATTTTTATTGTAAGTTTCTTCAATTGTTTGAAGTTGAACATATATCGTATACAAGATATGTTGTATTTTCTCACTATCATTATTAACATGTATTGCTAACTTATTACTTTTAATAACGAATGATACATCTTCATTGTCTTCATGTAAAGCATTAATGCCACCAATAACAATTGCACTCACTCCAGCACATACAATGTCTTTACCATAATCTGCAAAGTTTGCATGGCCACTTACAGAAAGTGATGTTATACTTTTACCCATAAATGAAACATTTACAGATATCATAAATGCTTATCCCTCAATACTTGTAATTTCTACTAATGTATAAGGTTGGCGATGTCCTCTTAAGACATCATGGTTCGTTTTATGTTTGTATCTAAATACAAGTACCTTTTTGCTTTTTCCTTCTTTAACTACTTTAGCAACAACTTTAGCGCCAGAAACAGTAGGTTGACCAACAGTTACTTTACCATCTTTTTCGATTAATAATACTTCATCAAATGTAACTTCTTCTCCTGCTTCAACACCAAGTTTTTCAACAAAAAGTTTTGAACCAACTTCAGCTTTTAATTGCTTTCCACCTGTTTTAAAAATTGCGTACATATCATACACCTCCATATTAATGCATTTAAACTCGCCAGTAGGGTGAGAATATTCTACTTATAACCCTTTTTGTGCGGTTGTACCTCAAATGCCAAGGTGCAACATAAGTATTTTAACAAAGCAACGAAGCATTGTCAAGAAAAAAAGATAGCATCAATATTATATATTGAAGTCATTTTTCAATATATTTTTTTAGTTCAAAGCTTGCTATTTCAACATCAGATAATATCTTGTTATTTGCTATTTGATAATTGTTATAATCTTTAAACATTAAATAATCATCAATGATTTTAAATTTCTTGTGTTTTTTAAATTGGCTTTTATAAATCAAAAAGTTGCGATATAATGTTTTGTACTTTATTATATGTTTGATTTGTTCAAATAATAAAAACAAAGTAACCATTAACTGAAAAGAAAAAAAATTATAAATTACAAAGAAAATGAAAAACACACAAGAGATTACAATAGATATTTTCAAAGCCTTTTTATAAGGAAAGAATTGTTGAAGTAATGCATTTAAAATACTATATCCGTCAAGTGGATGAATTGGTAATAGATTCATTACACACATCATGATATTTATTCTAAACAAAAATTGATATGTATGTTCTGACAAGAAATTTAATTTAAATAAAGGGATTATCCAAAGTATGTTAAACAATACTGATAAAGGTCCAAATATCGAGATAATTATTTGTTTTTTTGAAATGATATATTCACTTTCGTTAAGTAAAAGACATAAGCCAAATGGTAAAATTGTTATCTTTTTTATTTTAACTTTTACCATCAAACAGGCAAATAAATGAAATAACTCATGAATTGCAGCAATGATAAAAAGAAGAAAAACATCCTTAAATTTTCCAAGTAAAAAAGATATAATTAAGATAATAATAGTAAAAATATTTACTTCGATATAATCGATTAATTTAACAAATTTCTTCATATGAATACCTTTCATTCATAAATGACAAATAGAAAGTAAAATACTCATCAAAACTTGCTAATATATCGCTTGTAGTAATACAATCATATTTTGCTACGTTAACATTAACTAAAGAATTAAAATAGGCAAAAAATTGATTATCACATTTTATGACAAGTGAGTTATTATCACAATTAATAATGGTCCCATTAAAAGGAGAATATACATTATGTTCATTATTATAATACTTATCTTTTTCAATATGAATAAATTTGATAGTTGATGATACTTCTTTTTCCTTGCTTCCAATTAGTAGATATGACGTCAAAACATTGTATATTTTACTAATACTTGAAGTGTTAATCACTCTTTTTTTAAAGATTAAAAAAGAGGTTAATATAGCTATTGATAATAATAATAAATTCACATATTTTAATGTCCTTTTAATCATTTCTTTTTTTTCATTTTTAAAAAAATATTCCATTTATATACACCTGTTAAAATATATGAAAATTAAGTGATAATATTAACATTACAAAAAAAATCTCTCAAATTATTGAGAGACTGTAGAAATTAATTTGATGATCCAATTACTTCGGAAACCTTTTGAGAAACACCATCAATTGAATCTTGAGCTAATGTTTTATAAGATGCTAGTAAAACACCAAACACAGCTACAACAATTAAAATTCCTAATATTTGTGCTTTAAACTCCGCCATAGTTCTCCTTTCTACATACTTTTGTTATACAACATATATCACCACACATTGTTTGATATATGATGGATATAGATTCATGTTGTTTGGTAGCTTTTATAACATATGTGGTAATGTTATTGCTATCTGTATTTTTCACAATCGACATTTCAGTTAAATAATTATATATTGGTAATTTTTTTACTTCGCTTACATCTGCACCTGTTTCTTGAATATAAATTGCAATTTGATTTGTTATTGCTTGTGTTCTTGCTACATCATATTGATAACAAATCACTTCACCTGAAAGTAAAATCATAAAGATCATAGCAATTAGTGATATCATTAAACCTATTTGATTAGACATATATTACTTCTCCTAATTTCATAAAAATAAATATTGTAACTAAAATCATTACTATAGCTGATAAAGCTATAGGAAATATATAGTATCTTTGTATTTTACTTGTTTCTTTATCTAAATATCTCATCAATGAAGTGTCTTGAAGTTGAGTAATACATTCATTGATACTTTCTATAACATGATTTATTATTCCAACTTCTTGTGTCTTATAAAGAAGCAATATCAATTGTTTAATCATTTCATCATCAAAATTTTCCATGAATTTAAAAAAAGGTTCTATTGATGTATCGTTTTCAATATCGCTAATTAGTTCGTTAACATCATTTATCAAAATATCATCAACATATTCCAAAGATGCCTGAAGCGCTCCATATAATACATTATTGTTTTTAAGTAAAGTAACAATGTATCGATAAAAGCCATTAAAAGCAATCTCTTTAGCATTTGTTAGTTGCTTCAATGAACTTTTCAAATTCATAAAATGAAACATCAAATACAATAAGCCACAAAACAATGTGACAATGCCATAAAATTGATTCATCATACTATATAGAAAAAACGCTCCTAATATAAAGAATAATTCAATAACTATCGTCACCGTTAAATCTTTCTTATAATTAATGTTTAATTTTCGACACATAAATATATAATTTTTCATTTTTATAGTCCTTTTATTTTGTTTTTAAGATATTCGTCGATAGCAAAATAGTATAATAACGCGCCAATTAGTAATATTGCTAACATTAAAATTTGATATTTGCTATCGCTCATCATTAATGAATAATAATCTGGAATCGATACTTTTAAAGCAACAATTACCGCTATCCATAGTAAAAATAAAGATGTGATTTCAAGCAATTTATATAATTTATTTTTTCTTAATTTGTGATAATAGCTCTTTGTTTTTTGACATAATGATGTGGGGATTTGTTCCATCTTTTTAAAATCTCCACCATCATTCATATATATTTGTAGAGTATTAATATACATTTTAAAGGCATTAAAATTATAAATGGTGGCAATTTCCCCTAATTGATTTTGAAAATCCTCACTAGATATATTGGCAAAATCAATATCAACATAGTTTTCAATACCCTTATATGCTTCATATACGGAAGTGGTTGATAGCATTTGAATATTTAATAAATTTACAAAATTGTATAATGCATCGATATTGTGGTACATAACTTTCATTTGTACATATTTTTTTCTTAAAGGTAGAAGACTAATTAAGATTAATAATAAAAATGCTATACTAAGTAAAAATGATTCTAATATATACCATGCTAGTAATGTAATTAAAAGCAATAGTAATACTAATAACAAAGTTTTATTAAATACTTTTTTCATTTCCTTTCTCCTCATTAATAAATCGCTCTATGGTGTTTATCATCACATTATGTTTTAAAAAAACACGTTTTAAATCCATACTTATTTTGCCAAGATGATAACTTTCATTTAAATAGTCATCTTTATTAAATTCATATAAAACATTCAGTTTAAATCCTTTGATCTCATCAGGTATATATTCAACAATTTCTGATATTCTACGAATATATTTTTTTCTTGAAGTATCAAATATTCTTTCAAGATGTATACCAATTTTTATATGCTTTGCAATATTAGATAAAAATAAGTGCTCATCTAAATCAATATTCTTTTTACACATATTTGATAATCTATTCAATGTGTATTTTGCTGATTCACTGTGTAACGTTGTAATAGCACTATGTCCTGTCATAACCGCTTGAATCATATCATATGCTTCAACCCCGCGCGTTTCTGCAACAATTATCCAATCTGGATTATTTCTTAAAGCTAGTTTAACTAGTTTTGATAATTCATCATCCTTATTGTTAACTATCCAACTTGTTACATCCATCTCGTTAAACAATTCTTTTACGTGTGTTTCATAACTTTCTTCAATTATTATTAAACGATCATTTTTATTCATTAAGGAAATTAAATA
>JALEMY010000005.1 GCA_022767485.1 Erysipelotrichaceae bacterium | reverse complement strand
AAAGATATATATGTTAATTCAAGAAATGCATAGACTACATGAAAATTATTGGAAGAATTTTCCTTGGTTTGATTACATGTATGAAGATATCGAAAAAGATATCGATTTTGAGATATATAAATAATATAATCAAATCAATAAATAGCATTGATATTTCTAAAATGTATAATTTGAGTTTAATAATAATAGTTATAGATGGTAAAATATTAGAATTTATGAAAAATTATTGTTGGAATATTTTTTAATAGGTCGCATGTTTTTGAAAGTAAGTAAATCAATCGCCTTATAATATAGTATTTCATCGATACATTATATCAACTAAACTTTCCTTATACATCAAAGATAGACACAGTCAATAACAAAATATTGGCTGTTTTTTATATAGGAATAAATAGTGCATTTATTGATGATTTATATATTTTTTATTAAAAATAATACTTTTCTTTTACTTTTTTAACATTTCTTGAAAATGTGTAAAATTAAATGTTTATTCTTCTTTTTCACATTTGTAAAATTCCATATAAAGTTGTACAATTATTATTGAAAGATTCTAGTAAAGTTTATTATTTATTTTAATCAATAGTGAAAATGTTCTTAAAAAACAAAAAGTAATTGAAGAATGGTGGGTGCAAAATGGGAATATTAAAAAAAGTAGTAAAAACAATTGCTCAACCAGCAATTAACAATTATAAAGGCCATGTTGGGGAATCTAAAGTAAATTCTAAACTTAATCCTTTGATATTTGGTAAGGTTGATCATAGGCAAATTAACAATTTAATTCTTATAGACGATAATGGAAAAAGCCATCAAATAGACCATATAGAAATACGTCAAAATGGTATTTTTTGTATAGAAACAAAGAATTACATCGGCTGGATATTTGGAAGTGAAAATCAAGACAAATGGACTCAAACATTATACAATGGTGAAAAACATCAATTCATTAATCCTTTAAAGCAGAATAAATCTCATATTTATCATATGTCACAAGTACTAAACAAAAAGTATAAAATTAATTCAGTTGTAGTAATGGTACAAAACAACGCTAATAAGGTTGATTGTCCTAATGTGGTAAATCTTGATGATTTGAAATCTTATCTAAAGAACTTTAATGATGGTACTAATTATTCAATCGAAGAGATGGATGAAATATATAATAAACTTTTAGCTGCTAATAATATAATGAAGAATAAAGAACACGTCCAAAACATTAAACAAACACAAGCGGAAATAAAAGAAGGTATTTGTCCTCGATGTGGTGGTAAACTTATCGAAAGAAACGGTAAATATGGCAATTTCTTAGGTTGTTCTAATTATCCAAAATGCACTTTTATATTAAATAAAAAATAATTTATTAGATAATAATTACTAATCAATGAAAATATTATTCACTATTTGGTCGTTTTTTTCATTCTTTTAATAAAAGAGCCATTCAAAACGAAGGGCTCTTATTATTAATTATTCATATTGTTCTAAATAAGAAATAATTTGTTCTGATGACATATTTTCTTTATTTTGGATAAAGATATCAATTAAAGTATCGTAATCGTTTAATACTTTATTTAAGTCATTTTGATTCATTATTACTGATGATGTAATGCCATTATCTTTTAGCATATCTGATGGATAATCAGAAAAGTTTGAATCAATATTGTTGTCTTCTTGGATAAACATCATTGGTACTTTAATTTCGTTAGCAACATAAACATCATTTTCTTCATCATATGTGTAATAGAATCTTGAACGTAATTCAATATCATATTTTCTTGAAGTCTTAACAATCTTCTTGTTATAAGTTGGAACTAATAAAGAAGATGAACCATTTAGATATACATCAACTTGGCTTCTACTTGAAGTATTAGCATCTGTTTTATCAGTAACTTTAATAGAATTAATTCCTGAAATATCCCATAAGTTAAACCATAAAGTATTGTAAGTTCCTTTAATTCCTGAAATTGTTTTTTCTTCCCTTACTTCATAACCTAATAATCTTCCCTCATCAGCTTTATATAGTTCGTTTACATATCCATCAAAACCAATCATTCCTGAAGCTTTATTACCTACAACTGAAACATATCCATTTTCAACATAGAAATCTGCGCATGCTTTAATTTTGTCTTGTCCATCTAATGTTGTATATTCATAAATATGACCAATTGTTAAATTGTTTGATTTTGTTACAGAAAGATATGATGCTCTAGAACCAGAATGTCCTGCAACAGTTATTCCATAAGTTGTTGCCATCTCATACATACTATCAGATACTACATACTTAATCTTATATGCATCGCCTAATGAAACAAACATTCCTTTAGCTTCTTTAGCTAAATCATATTCCATCTTGACAATTGGTTGAACTGTTCCGATTCCAGGTATAGTTGTTGATGCAGTAATATTAATATTAAATATTAATTTGTTATTTTTAAATTCAAATATTCCATTGTATCCTGTACCGCTGAAATTATATGACATTTCTTCAGCATATGAATTTTCAATATAAATATTTACAGCTTGGCCTGCAGCATTAAGTGCTGTTTGAGCAACATTAAATACTTTAGCTATTTTTACACTTTGATTAATGTTTTCAACAACCATTTGCCATTGTTCACCATAGCCAGCTTTGTTAATATTAGAAACATTTGTAAATGTTGTAAAGTCATAATTAATACTTGAAGCACTTACGACATTTGTATGATAACTTGGGACCATTGCAACTGGCAAATAATCATAAGCAGTTGCAGATTCAACTTGCGTTAATCTAGATAAATAATCTTTTACTGTTGAAACTAATAATTCTTTAATATATGTTGCTGTTTCTGTTGATACAGTTTTCAATGTTGTTGGCACATCTTCTAATTGAGTTACATCATTTAGTTTTGCAATTTCACCATCCACAAAATTATTCAAATCATTTCTTAATGATTCATTAGGGAGTTTTTCTAAACCTTCATCCACTATTTCAGCTAATTTAGCAATAGCTATCTTTTTGGCCTCTACTAATGCATACGTTTCTAAATCTTTTTTGATTTCATTAACACAAGGTGTTACTCCCTCTATTGTATTTACTGCTTCTAATTTCTTTTTTTCTTCAGTATAGAATGCTTGGGTATCGTTTTTTAATGTTTCATATGGAATTTTATCGATTAATGCTATCACATATGGATCTAATTCTTCTAACGCTTTATTTTTAAGAGCAATAACAACTTTTTCTGTTTCAACACGAATAAATTCTTTTGTATCATCTAAAATTTCTTTGTATGTAGTTGCAACGTTATCTAATGATTCAACAGAAGATATCTTTTGCATTTCAGTATCATAGAATGACTGAACAGATGTTTTTAACTCTTCATTTGGAATTGCATCAATTAATGGATTGATAATATCATTTAATTTTTCAATTACTAATGGCTTTAATTCTTCATTAACAAACTCGACTGTATCTTCAATAACTTTATTTGCTGCTTCTTTGGCTGTTTCTAAATCATTAATGTCATTAATATATAATTTTTCATTATCATAAAATTTTTGTACAATTGCTTTTAACTCTTCATTGGCAATTTTTTGGATAAACGGATTAACTAATTCGTCCAATTTAGATATAGCTGCTGATTTATACGATACTAATTTAATATGATCTTCATTTTGTGAACTCATTTCTGTAGTTGAATCGATTATTAAATCTGTACTTGAATTGTCAACAGATGAATTTGTATCTGAATTGTTATTTCCCCCACAAGCGTTTAAAGTTAGATTTGCAGCTACTATTAATCCAAAAAACAAAATAAATAAATTTCTTTTCTTCATATTTTTATTCTTTTCCTTTCAAATTTTTCACTAATGCGAATGGATATACAAATATACTTAATCCAAGAGCTAATGCTGTAGCAAATGAAGCAGCTAATACTGCTAGTACTATTCCTAATAAGAATAAGAATATTTTCATAGCAATCAAAAATATAATTCCATCAAAACTAAATGAGAAAATTATGCCTGGCATTTTGACAAATCCCCATGAAGCTACTTCAAGCCACATATCTGTCAAAAATGTATTATTTAAAATCATTGTTCCTAAAAACGTGTACGATAATACTGTTATTACTAAAAATCCAATTCCAGAAGATGTGTTTCCATCAACAAATGATTTTATTGTTACTATCAAAAATATAATTGCTAAAAGTGATGGCCAAATAAAAGAATGTATTCTGGTTTTTCTAAAAGCAGCCTGTTCTTGTTTTTTTCTATATTCTTCATCTCTTTTTTCTTGAAGAATTCTTTGTTCGTTACATTCTTTACACAAGATTTTTTTTCTGCTTTCAATATGAGTTGTTCTCCCAGAACTAACTCTATACGATTCGTTTACATTAAATAAATCACCTGCTTTATATATTGGTTTTTTGCACTGTTCACAAACACCAAACACTAGTTTTTTTTCGGTTTCTTTGATAATAACTTTTTCTATTATTTGAGGTTGATTTTTTTCTTTCACATCTTGAGGTGGTTTTTCAATTTCAAATAAATCATCAGTCGAACAATTAAGTATTTTGCATATATCTTTTAGCATATCAAATGATGGCTCCGCATCATCGTTTTCCCATCTTGATACCGCCTGATATGTGATATTTAATTTATCAGCTAAATCCTTTTGCGTTAAACCAGCTTTATTTCTATACTCTTTAATCTTTGTCCCTATGCCCATTTTGACACTCCTCCTCGACTTAAGAAAATTGTATTATAAATTATCATTATATTAAATTAATGATTTTTTGAATTACTCAATTTTTTGTTGAATCAGCTGTTTCTAC
>JALEMY010000081.1 GCA_022767485.1 Erysipelotrichaceae bacterium | reverse complement strand
AGAATAGGAATATGCATACAAAGAAAAATAATTTTATTATCTTCACATTGTTTTTTTAGCATTTCTAATTGCTTTAAAGTAAAGCATTTCTTAGAATTATCAAGTCCGATTATTTTTATTTCTTCAAGATCAATCACTTGAAAATCACTAGAGGCATTGATGATTTCATTAAAAACACTTCCAGGTATTTCATGATTTCCAGGTGATAAAACAAATGGCACTTTTATCTTTTTGATGCTTTCTTTTAAATATGATAGATTTGCTTCACTTATATAATCGATAATATCGCCACTTAATAATAACGCATCGATATTTTTATTTAAGCAATGATTAAGTAAATTATCTAAACATTTTGTCGAGGGAAGAAGTTGTTCTATATTACATGTTTCCTTAAAATGATTAGCGAAATCTTGACGCACGCGATACCACGCATTTTCATTATTGTGTGCTTTTTTTATTTCTTCATCACCTTCGATATTTTCTAAATTAACCACATGAACATCACTAAAATGATATAGATTATATTTTCTTTTTAAATTCAAATTTATGTTGATAGTGTTTTCTTGAATAAATGACATATTGATCAATCCTTTCTATTTTAATATACCATTTTTCTTAAAAAAAATATATAATTAATAGCGGGTGATTAAAAAATGTCAGGATGCGATTATAATTGCAAAACATGTTCATCGACATGTGATAAAAAAGACTTTATTATACAAACTAATCAATATAGCTTCATCAATAAGAAAATTGGTATAGTAAGTGGTAAAGGTGGAGTAGGAAAATCCTTAGTTACTTCATTACTTGCTAGCAGTGCTTCAAAACTCAATTATAAAGTAGCTATTTTAGATGGTGATATTTTAGGACCATCTATCGCCTCATCTTTTGGAATAAAAGATAAAGCTTATGGCGATGAAAGTGGTAACTTTATTTATCCTAGTAATGCTCCATTAAATATCGATATAATTTCTTCTTCTATGCTTTTAGAAAATGAAGATGATCCTATCATTTGGCGTGGTTCGATGGTTTCAAACATGGTTAAACAATTTTATAGTAATGTAATATATGGAAAGCAAGACATTATGTTTATCGATATGCCACCTGGTACAGGAGATGTTCCTTTAACTATATTTCAATCGATTCCTCTTGATGGTATTATCGTTGTTACTTCTCCTCAAGATTTAGTTTCAATGATCGTGGAAAAAAGTGTAAAAATGGCCAAAATGATGAATATTCCTCTTTTAGCATTAGTTGAAAATTACTCATATATAAAGTGTCCTAATTGCAACGAAAAAATTTCTTTGTTTGGAAAATCAAAAAACGAAGAAAAAGCTAAAGAAAATAATATTCCTCACTTTATTTGCTTACCTATCGATCCTAATCTTACAAAACTTGTAGATCAAGGAAAAGTTTACGAATATGATACTAACGATTTTGATGATTTAATAAATGATATTATGAAATAAGAAAATATGATTTTATTATATATCTTTTTAGCGCTTCTTTTTGTCTTTATATTTTTATTATATATCATATATTGCTTAGTTTTTTATCACTCTAGCAAAAATAAAAATGATGATTATAATATTCCTAATACACCACAATACCTTTTATATAATGACAAAATGGTAAGTCTTATCGATGACTTAAAAGCAAAGCCATATGAAGAAGTAAGTATTACATCATATGATGGACTAACACTTTACGGTAAATATTATCATGTTCAAGATAATGCTCCATTAGATATTGCCATTCATGGATATAAAGGAAGTGACATACGTGATATGTGTAAAGGAGTACAAATTTCTTTTGCCTTAAATCACAATGTTTTATTAATCGATCAAAGAGCCCATGGTAAAAGTAAAGGACACAGTATAACATTTGGCATTAAAGAAAGAAAAGATTGTCTATCTTGGATTAATTATGCTAAAAAACGTTTTGGAAAAGATGTTAAAATATTTCTTTATGGGGTATCTATGGGAGCTAGTAGCATTTTAATGGCTTGCAAGGATATAAATGATGATGATGTGTCGGCTATAATTGCTGATAGTCCGTACTATTCAGCTCATGAAATTATCAAAAAAGTATGTAAAGACTTAAAACTATCTTTTATCATGCCCTTAATAAGTTTATCTGCAATGATATTTGCACACATTAATTTAAAAAAAATATCGGCTATAGATGCTGTTAAAAACTGTAAAGTGCCAATACTTATTATGCATGGAGAAGATGATTATTTTGTACCATGTAAAGCAAGTGAAGAAATTGCCAAAGCAAATAAAAATATAAAACGATATACTTTTTCTCTTTCAGGTCATGGACTTAGTGGAATTGTTCATGAAAAAGAATACGAAGAAATCGTTATGGATTTTATTAGCAAAATAGTAAAAGATAAGCAATTGATGAAATAATCGACAGCATTAATGATACTGTCGATTATTTATATGTGTATTTTTTGACTTTTTACCGTTATTGTACTATACTATATAAAATTGTATGAAAGGCAATATTTATAAATGAAGAAAAAAAATCTAAAAGAAAAACTAATATATAGAAAGATAAAAAAGCCAAATGTTGTTTTAGCTTTTTTTGTTACTAAAGCTTTTTCTTTTATTGCTAAAAAAAGAAATGTTTCCTTTCATTATGATTTTGATATAAAAGAGTATAAAAAAAAGCAATTCATTTTAATTGCTCAACATTGTTCTAAAGATGAATACATCTATGTTTTATCGGGAATAAAAAATTACAATTTATATACTGTTGTTGGCTACCAAAACTTTTTTAACAAACTTATATTCCCTTTGCTTCTTCGTCTTGGAACGATTGCAAAATACTTATATCAACCAGATATTATGGCCGTTAAACAAATGCTAAAAGTTATCAAACAAGGTGGTAATTTAGTGTTTTTTCCTGAAGGTATTCAATCTACTAGCGGCTCAATGCACCCGATCAATCCTGCTACAATGAAATTATTAATGAAAGCAAAGCTTCCAGTTATTTTATATACATCTAATGGTTCATATTTAACAAGAACTCGCTATAGTTCAGATATTAAAAAAGGGAAAATAGATGCATATTTTCATCTTTTATATACTAAGGATGATTATGATAAATATAGCGAAGATGTGCTTTATCAACGTTTGCTTAATAAGTTTAAATATAATGACTTAAACTATAATAAGAAAGCAAGAATTCCTTTTGTTGGTAAAAAGCCAAATATTTATGGCTTAGATAAAATAATTTACAAGTGCCCTTGTTGTAACGAAGAATTTAAAATGAAAATAATACAAGATACCATTAAATGTCTTTCTTGTGATTATCAAGTTAAGATGAATGAATATTATGATTTGCTAAAAGTAAATAAACCACTGGTATTTGATGATATCGATAAATGGTATAAATATCAAAGAAAAATGGTGCACAATGAAGTTATAAAAGATGATTTTTACTATCACGTTAATGTAAAAGCCTTTGATATTAACATCAATAAATTAAAAAATCAATTATGTGAAGTAGGAAATGGAAGTTTAACTATTTCTTCTCATTTTTTAACATATAAAGGCATATATAATAACGTGGAACAAACTATCGTATTTGACATTAAAAATTTACCTTCAACGCCTTTCACTCCAAGTGAGGGTTCTTTTGATATGTATTATGAAGATAAATATTATTGTTTTGCACCAATAGATAATCCGCTACAAGTAGTAAAAATTATGCTAATTGTCGAAGAAATACATAATTTATATGACCCAATTTGGAAAAAAGTGAGTGATGAAGCTTATGAATAAAAAAAATATAAAAAAATTAGATATTTTTTTGCTTGCTTTAACTATACTAATCTTTGCTTTTATTATCTTTTTTTGCATATTTAATTGGCATCTTGTAATCGATTTATTAAATGTTATTATAAATGGTAAAGATGTCGTAAAAGATTATATGGCACAGTTTAATTTTGTTGGAGTAATCGCTATATCATTATTGATAATATTTTGTTTTTTCTTTCCATTTTTTTCCTCTTTACCTTTACAAATTATTTGTTTATTTTCCTATGGATATATTAAAGGATCGATAATCGTTTCTCTTTCAATAGCTATAGCTAGTCAATTGTTATTTATTTTACAAAAAAACATGAAATCATTCATTTTTAGTAAAAAGCAAAAAGAAAAACAAAGAAAAATCGAAGAAAGAATTAAAAATAGTAAAAGAAATATCAATGCCGTAATGGCTTTATTATATGTAATTCCCTGTATTCCTTTTCTTATCATTTCAAGCATTGCTTGTCGTAGCAATATGAAATGGTGGAAATATACCTTATTTACTTTTTTAGGGCCGATTCCTGAAGTATTTGTAACACTATTTTTAGGTGAAAAAGTTACAAGTGCTTCATCACCTATCTTATCTTTTATTATCTTAGTATTTATGATTTTACTTGTAGTTTTATCATTGATTTTTAAAGATAAATTGATTTATTTTATTTTCAAGCCAATGGAGAGTAAACAAGATGAATAATGATGCTACTATAAATGCGCAAGAAAACAAAGTTAAATTTAATTTAAAAGGATTTTTATCGATTTGCCTTATTTTATTTGCTGTAATGGTTTTTGTCGGTATCCTTACATATATTATCCCTGCTGGGGCTTACGATATTGATGAAAACGGCAAAATAATTGCAAATTCTTTTCACTTTCTTGAAAATAGCAAGCCTCTTCCTATTTATCGTTTTCTTTCAGCCCCAATAGAGGCCTTAATTATTGGGCAGGGCAATATGAATGTAATTCAAATTATTCTACTTTTATTAATTTTAGGTGGTACATTCAATGTCTTAGATGATACTGGTGGTATGATTTCTATCGTAAGAATCATCGTCAATAAATTTTTTAATCGCCGTTATTTATCAATTTGGATTATCACTTTAGCAATGATGCTTCTTTCATCGTTGTTTGGTTTACAAGAAGAGTTATTAGTACTATTCCCTATTTTCTTATTATACTCTAAGGCTATGAATTGGTCGAGCTCTCAAGCCATTAGCTTAGTTTTAATTACTACAGGCGTTGGCTTTACTGTAGCGATAATGAATCCATTTACTATTGGAATTGCTAGTGAACTTGCTGGAGTGAATGTTTTATCTGCTGTTTGGTATCGTATTATCATCTTTGTTATTTTATATGTTGTCACATCGCTTTATCTAGTATATAAAGCAAAAAAAGATGAAATGGCAAATAAAGATAAGGCTAACACGATCAATGAATTTGTTGCAGGCGATGAAAAGCAAAGAAAAGAAGATAAAAAGAAAACTATTATGATTTCTACTTTATTTTTAAGCGTTTTATTAATCATTATTTTATCTGCAACAGTTCCATTTTTAGAAGAACTTGGAATAGGCATGATTTTAATGGCTATAGCTTTTATTATAGGAACATTTGTTGTCGGTAGCATATTGCTTAAAAGTTTTACAAAAATGCTTAAATCTTTTTTAAAAGGCGTTATAAACATTTCTCCTAGTATCATTATAATCCTACTTGCTTTTTCGGTTAAATATATAGCAGATTGTGGTAATATTATTCATACAATGTTTTATTATTTTAGCAATGTTATCGCTAACACTTCTCCTTTTTTAACTGTTTTTATCATGTATGCTTTAGTATTAATTATCGAATTTTTCATTCCAGGAGCTGCTGCTAAAGCCTTATTATTAATTCCTTTATTTACACTTGCTCCTCTTCCTGGAGTTAGCGTTAATATAATTTTATTAGTCTTCTTATTTGGCGATGGTTATACAAATATTTTATATCCAACTTGTGGTACTTTACTAATCGGACTTAGCTTAGCAAAAATCAGTTTTGTTGAGTGGTTAAAAAGAACATGGTTGTTCCAATTATTCTTATTTATTTCATCGATATTATTTTTGTTTATTGCCGTAGCAATTGGCTTATAAATGTGGTTAATTCCACATTTTTTTATTATTATATAATAAAGCATTATAAAAAATATATTGTCATAGCATTTTTTGTTTGCTATAATATTGTGGATTATTATGAAAGGGGAATAATATGAAAGGAAAAAATAAATTATTACTATTTGTTGCTTCTACATGTCTTCTTTCATCTATTAGCATTATGAATGTAAATGTTGCTGCTAATGATGATGAAAAAGTTAGTAGTGTTAGTGAAGCTATTGATAAACTAATCAACGCTCATAACTATACGTTACAAATTTCAACAAAAGCAGGGCCAATCGATATTAATTATGAAGTTTATTACACTGAAAATGGCTTTTATGATAACTATTTAGGTGATGAATATGGCTTTGTTGCAGTAAATGATGGTGTATTTTCATTTGATTTATACAACCGTAAAATGACATCATCAAAATTGCTATTTAATGATGAAGGTGAAAAGATTACATCGATATGGGATAGTAAAGCAAATTTGTTTAATGGTTTCCATAAGATGTCTATAAATGATTTTAAAGAAGCAACTGGCAAAACTTTTGCTTCAAATAGCAAACGTACTAAAAATGCTTTTTTAAACTTATTTAAAATCGATTTTGGTAAATACCAATATGTTGAACCTGTTTCATTTACCGTTGATGATAACATCAACACATTACAATTTACGTTTTCTATGACAACTGGTGAACAATATTTTGGTAAAGTTATCGATTATAACAAAACAAAAATAGATTTAATCGACAATTACTTAAGCGAGAATAATTCATACCATCAAAGTGCTCAAGAACTTCAACAAATCATCGATTTGTTTGATAACTATAATTACACAAGATTAATCTATGCTGATGATGTTGATGATTATAGCGTTATCGCTGGAAAAGAAATATATGATAAGGATTACTTCTATACTTTCTTTGATCCTAAATATATGCTTGCTGGTTATGGTTATGAAATCGGTATGGTAGGCATTGATAAAACTTATGGACCTTATGAAGCAAATGGCAAAACTTATGGACCATACACATTTAATGGAAGTTATTATTGTTCCATCAAAGAAGATGAAAATGGTGAACAAAAATTACAGATTATGACTTCTATGCCAATCAGCAAAGATCCATTCGTTCCAAACGTCTATAATTATCCTACGTTTTTAAAATGTTTTTCATCGCCTCAATATTTTGATGAAACAGGAAATAATACAACACAATATTACACATCAAAAGTAGATTGTGTAACAGACTTTGTAAACAATTTCCAATTAGGCGCAAATTTACAAGAAACAGGTGCTGTACCAATTGGTTTATATGTTCAATACCTACCAAATGGAGATGAAAAATATGCGCAAACTTTAGGAAAAGAAACTGTTGTTTTTGAACTTGAAGTATCTTATTATGGAGCAATTACAACAATTCCATTCGTATATGTTGATTTTAATACGACAAAAATAGATTGCATTTCACAAGATTTGATTGACCAATATATCAATGGTGTTATTGAATCGATAATCAAAGAAGATGCAAATAATACTGAAAGTGGTGAATAAAATGAAAAAAATTAGATTATTAACATACGCTTTGCTTGTAACATTGCTAGCTGGATGTAATTCAAACAATAATGAAAGTCTTTCAAGTGAAGCTATAAGTTCTTCAAATAGTGAAGAAAATAGTGAAGAAAGTGTTTCAAGCAGTGTTGTAGTAGAAAGTAGTAGTGAAGAAGTTGATAATGAATATGGACCATTAGTTAATTGGGATGAAATATCTTTGCAATGTAGCCAAGCTGGAGATTTACTTGATGTGACAGTTGGTAGAGAATTCATGACTGGTGGAACTTACGATATCGTTTATTCATTGTATGGATTACAAAGTGATCCTAATAATGAAAAAGTAGTTTCAAGTAATGAGAAAGTTTTCTCACTTGAAAAAATTGGGGCAAATTATAAGTTAACATGCCATCATGCTGGACAAGCATATATAAGAATTATCGATTCAAATGACATTGTTCGTTATTGTGCTTTAGTTACAGTATTAGATCCTATCCCTCTTGAAAATATGGAAGAATATTTAGTTTACGATTGTGAATATTGGGTTAGTGCCATGGCATGGTCTGATAGTTTTACTTTGATATTTAATGAAAATGGTCAATATACTGTTTCAGGCCATTTATCAAATGCATCATTTGGCTCTATTACAGGTACATATGAATATAGTGAAACAATAAATAATGGTAAAGAATATGCCTACGTCTTTACTGATAATGAAGTTAAACAACAAGTAGGATTAACAGGATTCCATGTTGCTACTACTGGAAGATTTATGTATTTACAAGACACCTATGGTACAGCAGCAATAATGCTTCCAAACGATCAAATTAATCAAGGAGAATAAAGTAAAATGAAGAAAAAATTATTAAAAGTTTTTACATCATTATCTTTACTTGCATTAATTGTCTCTGGATGTGGTGAAAACACAACAAGTGAAAGTTCGTCTTCTACAAACGTCAACGACTCATCTAGTGACAATCAACCTTCAAATAGTCAAAGTAATGATGAAGTTAGTAGTGAAGTAAGTGATGAAGTTAGTAGTGAATCATCAAATGAAAATTCAAGTAGTTCATCTGAAGAAGTTAAAGAAACTTATAAAATCATCGTTGCATCAACTGGTAATGCTACTGTAGAACTTTCTACAAATCAAGCTGCTGCAGATGAAGTTGTAACAATCAATGTTACTGTAGATGATGGTTACCGTCTTGATAGAATTGAAGTAAATGGTAAAACTATTAGTTCAACTTCGTTTATCATGCCAAATACAAGTGTAATTATTAATGTATATACTACTCTTGTTGATAAAGATGGCTATATCATCGATGGTGATGTATCAGCAAAACTTGTCGATGAAGGAAATGGTATTTATGTTGCTAGAAATGTTTCTGTTCAATCCGATTCATATGTTGTATACAATATCGATGGCGTTGAACAAAGCGTTACTAAAATTGACAATAGAAAATCATTCGCTAACATTTCATTAACTGGCGTTGGTAATCAAAATGGTTTTATGATAGCTGGTAATGCCGTATATGATTTCTATTATGACCCAACTGATTTATCTACTCCATGTTATGTACAAAGAGTTGGTGTTATCAATCTTCCAACAACTGAAGGAATGGTATATTCATTATTTGCCGGTTCTGCAAAATCTGAATCGACAGTTTATCCTGCTAATGTAAATCACGTTGAATATTATTCATCTGTTAGAAATGATAAATATACTTGGGATTTATATGAAAACAACTCATCTTTTGCAAAAGTTGTTAATCCAATTACAAACAAAGAAAAAGCAATCGTTTATAAAGCACAAATTGGCGATGTATACAAAGTAGTTGATAATTATCTTGAAGGTTCTACTTCAACATATTATCCAAAAGATAAAAACTATGAAACAAGTAGTGATATAACTCCATACTCTGCTAATTACGATATAGTTAAAGCTGTAGCTCATAGAAATTATGAAGTAACTCAAGATTTTGTTGATGATGATTCAACATTATATTCTCATTCTATGGGTGTCTTAGATGCTGAATTTTATGATGCATATCGCAATGGATTTGTAAATAACATTTATAATGATGTTACTGTAGACCACGGTCAACAAGTAACTTCTACTCGTTTAGATAATAATGACTTTACTGTTAATCTTGATACATGGGTAAGATGGAGTAATTCTGCAAACTACGAATCATCTATGGGATATCGTTCCGCATTTATCAAATATGATTTAGATATTACTTTTACTGCTGCTGGTGCAATAAAAGAAGGTGTTTATTCAAGAACAATTTATTCTGAAGCTTATTATGATTTTGCAACAAATACCTTTAAAGCTGGTTTTGATACTGTTGAACCTGAAAAGTATGTTACATTTGCTTATGGCTATGGTGATCCACTTAAAGGACACACAGACTATGATGTTTCTAAATACTTTACACAATCAATTAGCGATATTAAAGTAAAGGGAAAGAACTCATCAAATGAGGGAACTCTTTCAGTTACTGAAGATTTAAAAGCAAGCGTTGTAACTGCAGCAACTAATGAAAACAACGTTACATTTGTATGTAACCCTGTAACTGCTCTTGATGGCTGGCAATATGGCATTGTATCTTCATCTAATGTTACTGTTATTGGTCCAAAGAGTACTTCAACTCCTTATGATTTTAGAGCATTAGCATCAGGTAAAGCTACAATTACTATTGCTAATCACACAAAAAATGCAAATGATGTAACAGCTACATATGAAATAACTGTAGCAAATGCAGCCTTTATTAAAGGATTATTTATGTATACAGTATATCCATATCCTAACTATGATGATGCATTTAACTCATCAAATGGAACTGTAGCTTGTGGAAGAAGCTATGAACTTCAATTAGCTGCAAAAACTACTTCAAGCAACTATGTTTACAATAATATGGATTTAACTTTAACTGTTAAAGAAAACGATGGCATTGTTGATTTTTCATATGATGATACTACTGGTAAGTTAACAATCGATGCTACAAATTCTAATGTTTCTAATACGACAACTGTAAAATTAGTATTATCTACTCCTTACTTGGTTGATGGCTGGCCAGAAACAACTCTTACATTCTACGTTACTCCAAGAGAAAACTATGAATCAAGTGTTATGGGCACATGGACTGAAGGTGAAGGAACAAGTAGCATTACATTTACAAGTGAAACTGAAGGTGTTATCTATTATGCTCCTAAAAATGTAGAATACACATTCTCTTACACATATGATTTAACATCAGGCAAGATTACAATTACACAAAAACCTTCTATTTCTGGAATGGACCATGTTGATTTAAGAATGTATGTTGATTCAACAGATGGTGCACTTTGTGTATACTTTGCTTCTGAAGCTTATGATTGGGGTTCTTATTCATCTGAATATTATGCATATTTTGGCTATGATTATGGCGATGAATATGGCGAAAATATTTACTACCAAGTATTTATTAAAAACTAATCTTTAACGATAAAAAGGATGATATCTTAATAAAATATCATCCTTTTTTTATGTTTATTTTTTATAATGTTTTTGTTATTTTAATATAAGCTGTAGTCTTATTTAAATCAATTATAGTAAACGTAAAATTTAATCTTTCATTATTTGCGTAACAAACTTTATTTAACGATTCATTTAAGGTAAATAATGTTTCATCACTTCTACTAACAGCATTTTTTAAGTAAGTGCTTCCTTCACTATCTGTTATTTGTGAAATAAGTTTAACATTGCTAGTAGAATTATTATACTTTAATGTGCCATCTTTTTTTAAATAAGCAATCACATGAAGCATTCTTATTCCACTTATTTTAAACATCTTGTCATATTCGTTTAATGATGTAGGCGTATAATATTCTAATATAAAGAATTCTTGAAACAATCCTTTAGATAAATCAAAATCATTTGCTAGTATTAAATAATCACCATTAATAGCACTACTACTTAACTCTATCGTTGTTGATTCCTTAATTATCTTGCCATTATTCCATCCTAAAAGTGCCTTAGAAAAACTATTGTGATCGCCAATAGTTTGATCCATCATATCTGCACCTGCTAAGCCACCTTTTTCGCTCCCTTTTGTTAAGGCTGTATCATAATAATCATCAAGGCCAAACATATGTGCCATTTCATGAATATATGTGTGAGTTTCTAATTTTTCCTGCTTATTTATTAAAAAATCAATACCAGCAAAAACATTGCTTTTAATCTTCAAATTATCAAATAATAT
>JALEMY010000127.1 GCA_022767485.1 Erysipelotrichaceae bacterium | reverse complement strand
TATCATATCATTGTACAAGTCTCTTTTTGCTTTGCTAATTTTCTTTCCCTCATCCTCTTGTTTCCACTATCTTATAGTTGTTTTACCAATTTTAAAATTTATAGTAGTTTTTGCTTGTGAATGTGAAACATTATAGTAATAATTCATAACCTCATCTTTTAATTCTTTAGCGTTCATATATTAAAAATCCTCCTGAATTTATTGCCTATCAGTAAAGCGAAAAGCTTTTTCGTTATACGGCGGGCGAATGTATTGACAAAATGCGTTTTTTTGTGATATAACAATACAACCACAAAAAGGAGTAAAAAAATATGAAAAAATTGATTGCGATTTTCGCGCTGCTTGCAATGACCCTTTCATTGACCGCTTGCGACGAGTACCAGCAGATCGACTTTGATATTGCAAAAAAGAAGGATATCGTTTTAGGCAACGAGGTGGACTCGGCAACCATCAAGACTGTCGGCGGAGAAGAGCTTACTCTAGACGGCAGCGACGACTTTTACGAAGTATTTGACAGCATCAATTTTGAATTTAAGAACGGAATAAAATTCTCGAGCATTGCTGAAATAAAGAAGGGCGATGAGAGCAGATCATACATAAATATGAATTCCTATCTCCTTGACGGCGCTGATCTTTATGAATTCAGAGCAAAAAAGGATGGCGACGGCGCAATTGCCGTCATTGAGGAATATTCGTCCTATAAGCAATCGGCAGGTGGCTCCCAGATGGTGTCCTTCGTCAACTATTCCTATAAGGATGAAAAGGCTTTTGGCGGCAATGAAAACGGCGTGAAATACATCACGGACAAGTATCCATTTTTTCCACAAAGCGGAACCGAGCTTTGTGATATGCAGTCAAGAGCAGTATATCTGAGAACTCTTATTTATTCAACAGAGCTGTTCGCTCGCTATGAGGCCTTTGAAATCAACGGACAGGCCTATGATTTTGATGATTTCGCGAATAGAGAGTATAAGCTCTACGAAAATTACATCGTGTTCAAGCAGACAGCCCCATTCCTAAACGCTCATTTTGCAGAGCGTGATCAGCAGCATATGTATATGTGGATGCTAAATTCCGATTTCTCTGTGACACAGGAGGCTTATTACAGCGTTGAAACAGGTAAGATAGAATTCATCAGAATATACGGCGAGACCATATGGCATACAGCGAATTATTTAGGAATCAAGGTGGAAATGGATATTAAGATATACGTTTACGAACTTGAGGGCTCCGAGAGCAAGCAAAAGATAGAGGGTCTCATCGATCGCATCAAATCAAGCGTTGAATAAATTGCCCGACAGAAAAAAGAGAGGATGCTTCGGCTACAAAACCGATTTGTTCTCTCTTTATTTTCTTATAGAGGATTGGAATGAGGACGCTCGCACAGTCATAGCATGGAAATAGAAAAAATACGTAATTTCCCAGACTAAATGCAACTCTAAATTGCACTGTTGTATTTACTTTGATAATTTACTAAATTTAATGATTTTGCTGGAACGACAGTTTTATCTAAAGTTCACGTTCATTTATTTGTTTTAGGAATACTTTTATTTTTGTTTTTATCTTTTGCCTTAAAAAACATTAAATATGAAGAATATAAATTATTTAAACCTTTTATGTATATTTATAATAGTGGTCTATGCTTAAGCGTTATAATGATGATTGTTAAAGGTATCATTGAAGTTATAAATAATATTCCTTCTTCTTTGTTAACTGCCTTAGATGGAATTGGGCATATTCTTTTAGCAAGTGGCATTATCTTATTATTCATCTTTTTAAAAAAACTAATTAAAAATGAAACTAAATAAGCAAAAAATGATACCTTTAAGGTATCATTTTTATTATGCTTTTATAACAAAGAACGATATAAAGCTTTAATATCTTCAACACTAGTATCTTTTGGATTACCAGGTCTACATGCATCAGCATATGCTGATTCAGCTAAGAAATCTATATCTTTTTCTTTAACAATATTTTTTAAATCTTGTGGAATTCCAACATCGATTGATAATTGTCTAACGGCATCACATGCTGCTTTTCTATATTCATCTTGAGACATATTATCAACGTTTTTAACACCCATAGCACGAGCAATTTCACGATATTTTTCGCCTGTTTCACTAGCGTTATATTCCATTACTGTTGGAAGTAAAATAGCATTAGCAACGCCATGAGGAGTATCATATACAGCACCTAATGCATGAGCCATTGAATGAACGATTCCTAAACCTACATTTGAAAAGCCCATTCCAGCAATATATTGAGCTAAAGCCATACCTTCTCTTCCAGCATCAACATTGTTAACAGCATCTCTTAGCGATTTATTTATAAGTTCGATAGCTTTTAAATGAAACATATCAGTCATTTCCCAAGCTGCTTTAGTAATATATCCTTCTATAGCATGAGTTAATGCATCCATACCTGTAGCTGCTGTTAAGCCTTTTGGCATAGTAGACATCATATCTGGATCAATTACAGCAACAACTGGAATATCATGAACGTCTACACAAACAAATTTTCTTTGTTTTTCAACATCTGTAATAACATAGTTAATAGTAACTTCTGCAGCTGTGCCAGCTGTAGTAGGAACAGCAATAATTGGTACGCATTTATTTTTAGTAGGAGCTACACCTTCAAGAGAACGAACATCAGCAAATTCTTCATTTTTAATAATAATACCAATAGCCTTTGCTGTATCCATTGATGAACCTCCACCAATAGCGATAATATAATCAGCTTGTGATTTTTTAAAAGCTTCAACACCTGATAAAACATTTTCAATAGTTGGATTTGGTTTAATATCTGAATAAACTTCATAAGATAATGAAGCTTCATCTAATAAATCTAACACTTTCTTTGTAACATTAAAACGAATTAAATCAGGATCTGAGCAAACAAAAGCTTTCTTAAAATTTCTTTGTTTAACTTCATCAACAATTGCGCGAATTGCTCCTTTTCCATGATATGAAGTTTCATTTAAAACAATACGATTTGACATATTAAATCCTCCTTTTTATTCAATCAAATTATAAGACATTGGTAAGTGCTTATTCAATTATTTAAAAAAATTATGCGTGAATAATTTCACATTTTTTTAATAGATTAATTATGAAATTAATTAAATTGTTTTCATTATAATCTAAAGGATAATTAGGATAGATTAAAAACATTCTTATAATATATATTAAAATTAGTAAGCTAGTAAGACTAACCCATAACCATTTTTGCCTATATATTTTTAATATATTCTTTCTTGATTTAAAAATAATTACAAACATTATAAAAGGAAGAAAAAATACAAATGGATGATAGATAAATGCCTCTTTAAAATTTAAAGAAACTAAAGATAAAATTGCTCTACTCATCCCACATCCAATGCAAGGATAACCTATTATCAATTTAATAGGGCAACTTACAATATGAAAAAAATAGGTAATAAACACATATAACAATAGTGCCATTAACCAATTGATATTATTTATGATAAAATCTATAAAAATATTTACGTATTCTTTGATTGTTTTCATATTCATATTAAAAAATTACCAAATTTTGGTAATTTTTATTGTGATTTATTGTTTAGTGAGTTTTGAACAATAGCCATAGGAACAATGCCAGTTACAAATAAAGATAAAAGGAAATTCAACAAAAAATTATCTTCATTTGTTGCAGCATCAACTTTTTTATAGAACATATAATTCCAATAAATACCATATATTCCACAAGTTACTAAAGCAAGTAAAAATGCGATAGCATAATTCATCAATTCAGGAGTTGATTTATCATTTTCATTTAATTCATTTGTTGTTACATAAAACCAATAAAAACTATAAATGCCACAAGTTAAAATTGATAATAAAACGACTAATGCAACTTCCCTATGAGTGAATCTTTTTAAAGTTGTTTGTTGTTGATTATAAAAATTATTATTATTTGTATCATTATAAGATGAATTATCAGAATATACAACATCATCTAATTTATGACCACATGCATGACAATAAATTTCATCATCTTGCACTTCTACACCACAATATTTGCATTTTCTCATAAGTTTTTCTCCTTTATTATTGCTACTTCTATAATTATATTTAAAATATAGAAATAAGTCTATATAATTATTGATTTTCTTGTTTTACATCAATAACATCATCATCTTTAATTTCAACTTTAGCTTTTATGTTTTTATCGATTAAGCCGAAAAGTGAATAATAAATAGGAATCAATAAAAATAATACCCAAGATGGATGCCATAAAGAATAAAGCATTCCTAAAAGCAAAAATATAGTAGTAATTAATACTGGAAAATTAAAATCGCAAAATCTTTTTTTGCGTATTGCATGGAAAATTGATGGAATAACTGGAATAAACACGAAAACAATCCAACCAACAGCCCAACCACGGCCATTTGAAATAAGTGTTCCCATTAAAATATATGCGATTACTGCAAGTAAAGAGCAAATAGGAAACATAATTTGTTCAACTGCTCTAATCTTACTATATTTATTAAAATAATCTTTATAATTATCTTTGCCAATATGAACATGATCGTTTTTAGAATCTATATGGATCCCATCTTTATCAATATGTACTTCATCACCATTTTTTGAAGATACATGAATACCATGGACTCCAATTTCTACTTTATCTTCATCATCATCTTCGTCATCTTCGTCATCGTCATCATCATCTTCATCATCATCATTTTCTTTATTTTTACTATTCATACGTTGATCAAAGGCGATATCTTCCAAACTTTCATCACTGTTTAATAAATCATCAAGCGATATTCCATAAAGTTTAGCAAGACATATCAAATTGTCCGTATCAGGGCTGGCTTCAGCTCTTTCCCATTTGCTTACTGCTTGGCGTGAAATGCCAAGTTTATTAGCAAGTTCTTCTTGTGATAAACCATTTTTCTTTCTAAGTTCAACTAATCGATTTGCAATTTTTATATTCATATTTTTTCTCCTTAACATACGTTATAATTATACAAACACGATTCAACTTTAAACCACCAATTTTAGTTTTCAAAATGTAAACTTTTGGTTGCATATTACGATTTTATCGGTTGCATTTAACATTATTTCTTCTTTTTTTGTATTTTATAGCCTATTTTTGCTAGCATCTTTTCACTTACAAACCTTGTTAAAAATTTACCTATTATTAGCATTTTAGATGGAATGATAATTAATTTATGTCTAAATAATTTTTTAATTGCCACTTTGGCAACATAGCTACTTTCTTGTTGCTTAATAGCAAAAGAACAATTCGCAACATCGTTAAATTCCGTCTTTACCGGCCCTGGGCATAAAACACTGACATGAACATTAATTTTATCTCTTCTTAATTCCTCATTCGTAGCAATAGTTAACTTATATAAATAACTTTTGCTTGCATAATATGTTGCCATTAATGGACCTATCGTATATGAAGCTGCTGAAGCAACATTTAAAATATAACCTTTATTCTTTTTATAAAAATCACTTAAAAACAACTTATATAATATCGTTGCTGCTGTTATATTAGTATCAATCATCGAGATTAATTTATCTAATTTAGCATCAACAAAAGAAGATAAATCGCCAAATCCTGCATTATTAATAAAGACATTGATGTCGTAATCTTTTAAATCTTCATATAATTTAAAACAATTTTCCTTCTTTGAAACATCACATGGATAAACTATAACGTTATGATCTTTAATTTCTTCTTTTAATTTTTCTAAGCGTTCTTTTCTTCTTGCAACAACAATCAAGTCATAGCCTTTATCAGCTAACACTTTAGCAATATCATAACCAATTCCAGAGGATGCTCCAGTTATCAATGCATACATAGTATTTTCACCTTCTTTATAAGAAGATTTTAACAAATTATTTTACAAATTTAAATATTTTATTTGTTATCATACAAATTATTAAAATAATAGTCGAGCAAACGACAATGCTTCCTCCTGGTTGTAAATTAAAATAATATGCAAAAATTAAACCAGAAATTACAGCAATTAATGAAAAAATAATTGATAAAACCATGCTTTTTTTATAATTTTTGCTGATTTGAATAGAAGATGCATAAGGAATAATCATCAAGGAGGAAACCATTAATGCTCCTATTACTTTAGATGATAAAGCTATAACAATAGCAGTTATTGCTGTTTGAAGAACATTGATTAAAGTTACATTGACACCATCAAGTCTTGCTTGCACTTCATTATATGAAATATACATAATTTGATGATAAAATCCAAAATAAAATATTATAATTACAACAAATACAATAAAAGTAACAATAATATCAGTTTTACTAATTAGTAAAATACTACCAAATAAATAACTTGAAAAGCTACTAGATGATGAAAAAGAAGAAAATATCGCAGCAAGAGCAATTGAACTTGTCATGACTATCGCCACTGAAAGTTCAGAATATTTGCTAAATCTTTTTCTAATAAATTCAATGATTAATGATGCGATAATACAAGTAATAATAGAAATGAATAAAGGAGAAAAATTAGCTATTAGTCCAATAGAAACTCCAAGTAATGCCGTATGAGCTAATGCATCTCCTATAGTAGATAATCGCTTTAAAACACAAGTTTGACCAATAAGTGGAATGATTATTGCAAGCATTATGCCAATTAAAAAAGCAAAACGCATAAATTGATAACTAAGCATTTTCTTTTATCTCCTTTTCATATTTATTTATCGACTTATCACTAATTTTATAAACGACATCACAATTTGATAAATTTGATAAATTATGTGACACGAGAATTATAGTCTTTTTTAAAGCATGCAAATGAGCGATGATTTCAAGTAATATTTCCTCACTTGATTCATCAATACCGCTTGTTGGTTCATCTAATACAATAATATCTGGATTTGAAAGTAAAACTTTTGCAATTTTAACTTTTTGTGCTTGTCCACCAGATAAAGAATCAATTGAATGATTAGCGTATTCACTTAATGAAAATAGTTGCAAAGTTTTATTGATTTTTTCTTTTTCTTTCTTATTTATAAATGAAAACGGCTTCTTTTTTAATCCTAAACTAACAACTTCAAAGACACTTGCCATAAAAGAGCCTTCTTCTACCATTGTTGTTTGATTGACATAACCAATTTTTATTTTATTACCTTTAATAATTTCACCGCTTGTAGGCTTAATAATTCCTAGAATAATTTTTAATAATGTTGACTTTCCACTACCATTTAAACCTATAATTCCTACATATTCTCCTTTATTAATTGTTAAATTTATATCTTTTAATATTAAATCATTGTTGTAACCAAAAGAAACATCAACAAGTTTTAAAATCTCATTATTCATGATAATTACCACCTAAAGCTTTACATATTGCTTTTAAATTCTTATACATTATCGATATATAGTCTTCATTTTCATCTTTTAGTGTTTCAATAGGATCTAATACATCACACTTTAAGCCAGTTTGGTTTGCGATGATTAATGCAACTTTATTGCTGACATTTTCCTCATAAAAAATAGTTGTGGCGTTTAATCCTTCAATTTGTTTAATTAAAGCAGAAATACTTGCAGCACTTGGCTCATCTTCAGTTGAAAGTCCACTAATTGAGATATTAATCAAATTATACTCATCGCACAAATAATTAAAAGCTTTATGCGCACTAATTAGATAAGAAGAAGATAAATTGGTTAATGAAGTTTTATAATCTTCATCTAATTTTTCAAATAACAACTTATTGCTTAAAAAGTTTTGTTGATAATATTGTTTATTATCCTCATCTAATTTAATAATTTCTTCAGTGATTTTTTCCATCATTTTAATAGCATTTAAAGGTGATAACCAAACGTGGGGATCAGAAGTATTATCAACATATAATACATTAATATCATTGGTAGTTGTAATAGTTTTATTTAAAATATTTTCAGGTAAATCGTTAATGTAAGTTTCAAGTCCTAAACCATTGACAAAAAAACGTTTACACTTGTTTAAAAAAATCACATCATGAGTAGTCATTTCAAAATCGTGAGGTTCAACATTAGCATTCAATAAATTTTTTACACTTAATTTATCACCAACGATTCTTGTTGTTAAATCGTAAAGTGGATAGCAAGAAGTAATAATGTCATATTCTTTTTCACTAACGCAAGAAGCGCTAGTCATCAGCATAATAAATATAAAGATAGTTGATAATATTTTTTTCATTTTTAATTTTCCTTTTTGCAAATCATTTGCATTTACATATCGTAGTTATTTTATAATATAAAATTATAAAAGTCAATTATAAATGCAAATCGTTTGCATTTATAATCATCATTATGTTATTATTAAAATAAGAAGGTGAATTTATGAACTTTAAAGATTATGGTTTAAAAACTACAGATACAAGAAAAAAAATATTAGATATTTTAAATCAATCTAAAGATCCCTTAACTGCTGAACAAATTTATCAATTATTAGAAGATAGTAGCGTAAATTTATCGACAATTTATCGCAGTTTGAATATGTTTCATTTAAAAGGAATAATAAATAAAGATCTAAGGAATGACAAAAATGCTGTTTATTCTTTAAAAAAAGAAAGACACCAGCACATCTTAGTATGCTCATCTTGTCATAAAAAAATTTATTTGAATAAATGTCCTTACGAACTTTTAATTCAACAAGTATTAACTGAAACTGGTTTTTTAATTGAAAATCACAGTATTGAGTTATATGGTCTTTGTAAAGATTGTCAAAAAAAAGCCATCATTTAATGATGGTTTTTATTATAAACACTTGAAATCTTTTAGGTAAAAAGCTAAGTATACGTAATAAAAAGTTTCGATTGATATTATATATATATCTAGGTCTTTTACTCTTTAATATTTTTAAGGCAATACGTGCTACTTTTTCAGCACTTATATTTTTTGCTTCCACTGAATCGACTACTTTTTTAAAATTAGTAGCATTACATTTATATAGTTTTGTTTTATTACAAAAATCATCTAATGATTTCATAGATACATCAAGTAAAGACGTTTTTACTGCCCCTGGACGTATTATTGCTACTTTTATATTAAGTAAATTTAATTCCATTCTTAATGAATAAGCATATTTTTCAACAGTTGATTTGCTAATTCCATAAAGGCCTGTAAAAGGTAAAGGATCTAAAGGCGCAAGTTCACTTGAAGTGATTATAATTTTACTATTTTTATGCAATAAAGGAAGAAAAACTTTATTGACGCGATAAATGCCAAAAAAGTTAATATCGAATACTTTTTTGATCATTTCTTCTTCAATTTCAACTAGAGAATCTAAATAATATATTCCTGCAAAATGAATGATAGCATCAAGCGTTATGTCATCTTTTTTTAATAAATCATAGACATTTAAAATACTATCCATGTTCGTTACATCAACTTCATAGTATTTAACACCATCTATCTTTTCACTTATTTTTCTATCTAAGGCATAGATATTATGTCCTTTTTCACTTAATAATTTAACGCATGCATGTCCCATTCCTCCACATGCTCCAGTAATTAAAATATTCATTTATCATTGCTCCTTATTTAATATTTTTACTTCAAAAACTTGGACGATAATTACACCAATAAACATGATTATACAACCAAGTATTTCTTTATCTTGTAATCTTTCTTTTAAAATAATAAACGATGCGATTACAGCAATAATTGATTCAAGCGACATAATTAAACTTGCTGGTGTTCCACTAACATACTTTTCACCAAGGCTTTGAAAAGTATATCCAACACCGGTTGATAAAATACCTAAATAAATCAAAGAACCTAGCGAATTTGTAATACTTTCAAATGATATATCTTCCAATATAAAAGCAAAAACAAAAGAAATTATAGAAACGACAAAAAATGACACGACAGATATAAATATAGGATTATATTTTAAAACACTCTTTTCAAGAAAAATTATTTGAAAAGCAAACATAATCGCTGACAATAAGCAAAACACATCACCAATATTAACTTTGAAATCATTGTTTAAACTTAATAAACCAACACCAATTATTGCAAGTATTATTCCAAAAAATTGCATTAATGTTATTTTTCTTTTATATAAAATATATAAGATTAATGGTACAAATACTATATACATCGCTGTTAAAAATCCCGCTTTTCCAGTTGATGTTCTTTCTATTCCAAATTGCTGTAGATTAGCTGCTATAAACAAGACAATTCCACAAATTAATCCACTGACAAGTCCTTTTTTTAAATTGAAATCAACATTGTTTTTTTGTTCTTTTTTTAAAGATATAAACATGAAAGGAAGTAAAAAAACTCCGCCCATTAAAAAGCGAATAGCATTAATATAAAATGGACCTAAATGCTCACTAGCTTTGCTTTGAAAGACAAAAGCTACACCCCAAATAATAACACCGATAAATAAAATTAAACTTCCAAATATTTTCTTTTTATTCATAAAAAACCTTCTTTATCAAACATAGTAATTTTAACTAATTTTTGTTTATATTTCCACTTTTTTTCATTATTATTTACTTAATAATTTATAAATAAATTATTTGCTTAAAAAACATTGTTTGCAACACTGTGTTTATTTGCTATAATTTTAATATAAATATAGGAGGAATCTTATGAAATTTATAAAAAAACTGTTTATTTTTATTTTTGTTATTATAGTTATAGCATTAGCTGCCTCAATTGGAGGCTATATATATGTTTATAAAACATACGATATAGATTTAATTAAAAATGTTAAAGAATTAAAAAATTTATCAGCCCCAGTTGATGAAAGTGTTATAATTACTCACCCTTTTAATGAAGATGATATGGTTGATGCTAAAGATTTAGTAAACCAGTCGATTAAAGATTTTATTACTAGCGATGAATTATTAAATAATGTCATTAATTTTGATGGAACACATAGTTTAATGACTTCATCTATTAAAGTAAACGATAAGCAAGTTGGTGCTTTAGCTAATCAAGTTATCACGCAAGAATTAGACGGAAAAATCACTATAGCTGATAATGAATTCCCTCTTACTATGAGACAAGTTGTTTTTGATTATGTAAGCGATAATGAAGCTAATATTAACTTAGTTGCTACAATTGATGTTTCTTCATTTAAAGAAACACTAAAAGCTTTTCCTTTTTCTTATATAAAGCCTTATATTCCTGATGTTTTTTATGTTTCATCAACATTTAATACAAAAAAAGGGACAGAAGCTTTCTCTTTTAATGTAAAGCATAATCAGTTGACAATTAATCAATTAACAAGTGAAGAAACAACTGATTTATTTCATACTATTGATGTCATTTTTAAATTTGGAAGTTGCGAATCATTAAACTTAATGATTGCAAATACATTCATGAATGCTTTGATAGGAAGTGAAAGCGAAAAAGGTTTAGCATATTCATTAAAAGAATATGGAGCCAAAGATTATTGCTTTTCTTATGAAGATGATACTTGCTACTTTAAAGTACTTGTAGATTTATTACATATCATTTAATTGAGGTATAATTATGAAAAGAAATTATGTTATTTTTGCTATATTATTAGCAATTAGTAGTTGTAATATAAGTGATATATCAAATGAAAATAGTGAAAGCATCGACACTAGTCATAGTTTTTCTAATGATGAAAGTAGTATTATTTCCAGCGAATCTATAAATAATGAAGACGTTTATTTTTTAAAAGATCCTAATTTTTTAGCTGACAAAAAAGAAAGCAAAGACGAATTTACTTACACCGATTTATTTAACTTAAATAACAAAGTTGATATTAAAATTACCATATCAGATAGCGAGTTAAATGAACTACAAAAAAGTTATGAAACAGGTTATAAAAGTGAAATTTATCGAGTTGCAGACAAGGTTGAACTTTCTATTACAAATTATAATAATACTTTTACTTGGACATATTTAAATGTGGGAATTCGCCAAAAAGGTAACACTTCAAGAAAA
The DNA here is from genome assembly GCA_022767485.1 of Erysipelotrichaceae bacterium. GTDB lineage: Bacteria > Bacillota_I > Bacilli_A > RFN20 > CAG-631 > CAKPXW01. The sequence goes on along the minus strand of JALEMY010000127.1, from coordinate 4,021 downwards.
GATGTTTTAATAGATGGAAACATCAATAATCAAAATCACTTTAAATTGTCCTTTGACGAAACATTTGACGATAATGAAATGTATAGTAGTGACTTTATTGCTTCAATGAAAGAAAAAATAGGAAATGATGATTACTCTTCTCGTGAATTTTTAGGATTATCTGGATTGGATTTTAAATGGAACAAAAATAATGATCCAACACATATAAAAGAAGTATATGCTTCAAATTTTTATCTTTCAGGTGGTATAATGTGTCAACATATTGGTCTATCAACAGTTTCAATGATTAGAAAAGATAAAAATAACGAAGAAACATCATTTGGCTTATGTACACTTTATGAACCGGGTTCAAAATCGCTAATAAAACGTAGCTTATCTAGTGATACAAGTTATGTTAATTGTGCCAAGTGGAGTGATGAAAAAAATGGAACATATGGCGTAAGCAATGCAAAATATGGCGACTTTTATAAGTGTACTTATGGAATTAATGAGGGAAGTAATAGCGATGGTGCTGATATGACATTAAATTCTATTACTAATAAAAAAGTAGGTATTGGCAATATTTCTGGTTCTTATATTCCTACCTATGAAAGAAAAACTAACACCAACGTTAATTATGATGATAAATTATTAATTAATGCGATAAATACAATTAATAACTCCACATATGAAGAAATTGAAAAAGTAGTTGATTTAAAATATTTAGCAAAAGAGCAAGCATTATCATATTTTGTTGGTAATCCCGATGACTTAAGAATCAATTCTAATAATTACTTATTATACTTTAGAAGAATTGATGGCAAAATGATTATCTTACCATATGATTTAGACCGTTGCTTTGGCATTACTAAAGATTATAATTTTGATAATGGTTTGACAACTTTAAAGCCCTTATCTTTAAAATCAAATCAAGGACAAGTAAGAAGCCCTTTACTTTTAAAAACAACATTATCATCAACTAGTAATACAACTCAAAAAGACTATTTAAAAATGATTGAAATAATTAAAAATTCCATGTGGGTTAAAAATGAAACATTTTTATCATTATATGATATTGCTAAAAAAACATATAGCGAATATGATTTTTCTTTAAGCAATGAAAATATGTCATTTGAAGAGTATATTGATAAAAAGATTTTAGCGACAAATGATGAAGATATTAACAATGATATATACGATACAAAAATCTATGATAATTTATATATCGTTGGAAATTTTAACGATTGGGGCAATTATTCAAGTGAAGATTTGCCAGTATATAAATTTAATTACCTTGGCGATTATACTTACGAAGTAGAAATTATTATAAATAATGAATTAAGTAATAATACATTACAATTTAAAATCAATGCTGGGCAAAATAACTGGAGTGATATTGATTGGTCGCTTAGTGAAGACTTAACAACATTAATAAAAAAGAAAGATGGAAATGCTATATTATATGATGTATATAAAGGCGATGTTATTAAAGTGACTATCAATACATATTATAATAGTTCAAAAGTAGTAAAGATTTCTTAATTAAAATAAAGGTTCTTTATAATCAAATTGATATGAATTATAAAGAACCTTTTTATATTACTTTTTAAATAAAACTATTGATAAAATTTTGCATATATCATAATAATCATTTTTAAAAAAATATCTTACCATATAATAAGATATTTTTCGATTTATTTAATTATTTACTAGTTATTCTATTATGCAATTTTTTATTTTTGCGTTTAATATTTGCAACCATTATTACAATACCTAAAGCAGTAAAGACTACTGTCAATAACATATCGTGAACAAGTGAAGATTTTAATTCAGAATCATTAAGTATATATTCTAAAGCAGTAACATTACTTAATCCTTCTTGAGTAATAATTGCTGAACCTATCATAATATAGATTAATAAACATGTAACAAGCATGCCAACAAATGATAATGCTGAAATTATTACAAGTTTCACATTGTTGCTTTTACCTTTAAATCTTACATATAATAAATCGGCTAGAAAAACAGCTAATACTGCAATCCAACCAGAAATAAAACCAATCATATATAAAGCAAAATATGCCACACACCCAATTAAAACACCAATTAGTGCGCCAAGTGTTCCTTTTAAATAATTATTTGGGGCTTCATTAAAAGTTTTTTCTTCATTTTCTATTTTTAATGAAAGTTCACTATAGCATTTTTCATCAAGTTTCATATAGCGGTCATTAACACGAACAAGTTTGGCATTAAAATCTAATTTTTCATGACACATACTACAACATTCGCTTCCAGCAACATTATTTCTAACTAAAACATCAATCACTTGATTAATTTTTTCAATGAATGTATTAGCAGCAGATGTTGCAGTCATACCATTTACAGTACCACTTACTCCATATTGATCAAACCTAAAAGTAATAAATTTTTTATTTTTACCACTAGATAAAATACTATAAATTTCATGATTTACTTCATCGCTTGGCTGATAATTTAAATAAAATGTAATTAAATTACTACCAACAATAGTAATTTGATAGTTTCTAATTTCCCCATATAGAGTGTTATTTCCTTCTTCGTTTAAGGCAAATACTTCATTTATTTTTTTTAAAAATTTTAACATAAAAAAACTCCTTTAATATGTATATTATTATATAATGTCACTTTTTACTTGTAAACCCGTTTTTAAATTCATCAAGAAGACTATCTAATGAGTCATCTAAAGCAAAATAATTAGTAATTTGCCATGAATTTTCAAAGTAGCCATAATCATTAGCACTAAACCAAATAGCACCCTTGATATTTTTAATAAAATATTCTTTATTTTTAAAGCAAGTAAACATATCTTTTACAAACTCAACTTGTTTATCCTTATTTCTAGCTTTAATAACTTTATTATATCCTGGTGGAACACTATCATAATCATAGATTATTTCTCCACCTGCACCAGCACCAAATTCTGAAATAATCCAAGGATAATCACTAAAATATGGAACATTTTTTTCATATAGTTTTTTATATAAAGACGAAAACATACTATAATCATCTTTATTGTTACCTCTTTCATAAGATGTAAGTCCTAACATATGAACCATTCCTTTAGGAAAATAAGATAAATATTCTCCCCAATTACAAAATGGCGTCGTTATTGCTATTGGATTGAATATCCATATACAATTATCAACTTTTTCTTCTTTAAAAATATCAAATAATCTCTTCCAAGTTAAGATAAAAATATCTGGATCTAAAAGTGAAATAATACCTGCATAACTTGTCCAATCGGTATTCATTTCATTATTTAAGCGGAATAAAACAGGATGTTGATATTTTTTAATATCCTTAGCTAAACGATGGAAATATTCATCATATTTACCTCTTAAAATATCATATGTTGGACTATATCCAAAAAGTGATGTGTTATTATTTGCTGTATATTGGAAAGTAAAATGTAGCACTTTTTTATTATTAAAACCATTTCCAGAAGCATACTCTTTTGCCATTGACAAAGGAAAATAATTAAGCTTATTTTGATATGATATATGCATATATGTCGCTAAAAGTTCAAAGTTATGCTCCATTTTACTTTCAAGTCGTTTCGTTTCATTTTCATATCGTTTCTTACAATATTCATAACTTGAATCACTTTCATGAACTATAGTTCCTAAAAATATACCCCAATCAACTTTATCTTGATTTTTCAAATGATTAAAATATCTTTTAGTTTCCTCATTCCAATTTTCATCTTCTTTTAATGCATATTTTATTTCATCATTACATGATTTTCCTTCTTTTTTTATCTGTAAAAAAGACGAAATAATAAAAGACATTGTTTCATATGAATCACTACTAGATTTTAATACGAACAAGTAAAAGTTAACATAATCATCTTTATGACGAAGTATTGCAATATTATAATATGGATACTTTAAATCTTTAGCATCATTAATAAAATATGAAAAACGAATTAGTTCATACTGATTTAAAAAATTATTTTCATGAATTGATTCATGGACTATTTTAATATTATTTGCTTTTAAAAAAT
>JALEMY010000046.1 GCA_022767485.1 Erysipelotrichaceae bacterium | reverse complement strand
GAGGAAGAATAGCCCGTGATGGAAAAGTAGGATATTGTTATTTGCTTTCCAATTCAGAAGATGAAGAAGTTATTTCACGCCTTACATTTATCGCTACTTGTAATGATGGTTTTAAAATATCTGAATATGATTTAAAGCGTCGTGGCGCTGGAGATTTACTTGGTATTCAGCAATCTGGTAAGTCACCATTTTATATCGCCAATTTGATAGATGACTTTAATATTTTAAAAGCAGCAAGTAATGATGCTTCATTTATTTTTGCAAATGAAGAAAAATATGAAAACATTATTAATACCAATAAAAAGGTTCTTGAAAAAGCAATGACATATATTGATTAGTTGTTGACTAATAATTAAGTAAGGATTAAAATAAAATTATATGGAGGGTCGCATTTATGTCAGATAAAAAAGCATTAGCATCAATGATTTTAGGATTTGTAGGTCTAGTTGCTTGGTTATTACCACTTGTTGGTTATCCTGTAACAATCGTCGGATTAATTTTAGGTATTGTAGCCTTAAAATCAGTCGATAGAAAAAAAGCTACTGTTGGAGTAGTTTTATGTTCTATTTGTTTATTAGCAACATTAATTAATTCAATTCTTGGTGTTTTGTTGCAACTTGGACAACAAGCAGCATAATACTTAAAAAACATATTGGCACAATATGTTTTTTTTTATGTAACATATTTTATTATATTGTTGTTTTTATATATTTGACAAAAAAATAACAATGCATTAAAATATGTATGCTTAAGCATGTGGAGGACATTATAATGTTTGAAAAGATTAAAAAGATTTTAGTTGAACAGTTGGGTGTAAGTGAAGATCGTGTTACAATGGACGCTAATATCGTTGAAGATTTAGAAGCTGATTCATTATCTGTTATGCAAATTATTATGGAACTTGAAGAAGAATTTGGTATGACAGTTGAAGATGAAGATGTTAACAACTTACGTACTGTTGGCGATATCGTTAAATATTGCGAAGAAAAAGTTAAATAATTATAAGAAAATAATCCTGTTAAGTAAAAATACTTGACAGGTATTTTTTTTATGTTATAATACTTTACGTTAATAGGAGGTATTGTTATGGCAGTAAAAATTAGAATGCAAAGAAATGGACGTCATAAATTAGCTTCATATAGAATCGTTGTTGCAGATTCACGTTATCCTCGTGATGGACGTTTTATTGAAATCTTAGGATATTATGATCCAACTACTTCTCCAGCTACTGTTAAATTAGATGCTGAAAAAGCTTATGAATGGATTAAAAAGGGTGCACAACCTTCTGATACTGTAAGAACTTTCTTATCTCAAAACGGTGTTTTAAGAAGATTACACGAAGAAAAAAATAAAAAAGGTGAATAAACATGGAAGAATTAGTAAGAGCAATTGTTGAACCAATGATTGCTAATAAGGCTTCTTTAATGATTAAAACTGTTCCTTCAATAGACGAAAAGTATTTAGAAGTTCTTGTCATTACTGATAAAGTTGATACAGCACGTCTTATTGGTAAAGGTGGTAGTGTTGCTAGCGCCATTCGTAAGGTTGTCTCAGTTAAATCTCGTTTAGAAAACACTCACATTCATGTAAAATTTGAATCATATGACGAATAGATGACAAAATCATCTATTTTTCTTTATTTATATCTTTTTTTTTTTTATAATATTAAAAAAAAGAGGGAAAAAATTATGGAAGTAATTTTAGGTATTATTGTTGGAGTTTTTGGTATAAAAGGTGAAGTTAAAGTTAAATCATCAACAGACTTTGCTAAAAAAAGATATAAAAAGGGAAATATAGTTACTGTTTATTCTCCATTTTTAAATATCAAAGAAACATTGACTATTAATAACTATAGAAAAAGTAGCAATGGTTTAGATATTATTTCATTCGTTAATAAAGAAAATGCTAATGATGTAGAAAAATATAAAGGTTATCAAATATTAATTGAAAAGCCTAATGAAGAATTAGCAAGTGACCAATACTATTTTGCTGACTTATATAATTGTAAAGTTTATCATGAAGATAAGTTAATTGGAGAAATAATAGATATGTTCGATGGAGGATCACATATAATTCTTAGAATTAAAAGAGATAATCAAAAAGATTTATTATATCCTTTTGTTGATAAATTCATCAAACAAGTTGATATTGAAAATAAAGCGTTATATTTAAACCCAATTAAAGGAATGATCGAATAATGAAAATTACAATATTATCTTTATTTCCTGAGCAATTTAATGATTTTGTAAATACATCAATTATTAAAAGAGCGATTTCATCAAAAATTGTTGAAGTTGAAGTAATTAACTTTAGAGATTATTCTAATGATCGTTTAAAAAGAGTTGATGATGCACCATATGGTGGAGGGGCTGGAATGATTTTAAAACTTCAGCCTATTTTGTCGTGTTTAAAAACGATAAAAAAAGAAAATAGTAAAGTTTATTTAATGTCCGCAAAGGGTAAGTTATACAATCAAAAAATGGCTCATAATTTAGCAAAAGAGGAACATATTATTTTAATTTGTGGGCATTATGAAGGCGTTGATGATAGGATTTTAAATTATATTGATGGAGAGATTTGTATTGGTGATTATATATTAACTGGTGGAGAAGTAGCGGCTATGGTGGTAGCAGATTCAATTATTCGTCTACTTGATGGGGCTATTAATAATGAATCGATAAAAGAAGAATCATTTGAAAATAATTTGCTTGAATATCCTCAATTTACAACTCCTAGAGTATATGAAAATTACAAAGTACCAGATATTTTATTTTCTGGAAATCATAAAGCTATTAATGAATATCGATTTAAACAAAGTGTAATAAAAACTTTAAGTGTTAGGCCTGAATTATTAGATAAGACAAAATTTAATAAAGAGCAAAAAAAATGGTTTGATGAACTAGAAAATGATAGTAGTGAAATTACTGCTATAAATAAGGCTAAAAAATTTATGAAAAAATAATATTTTTATTGTTATATAACAATAAGAATAATATAATTATTTCATTAAGAATTATAATTTATTTTCATGTCGCATTAAGTTTAAATTTGTTAATTTATAATATCTTTTTACTTAAATGTGATTTGTTAACACATTTTATTTGTTTAGGAGGATAAAAAGATGAAAAGACGTGCTAGAAGTTTTGCTTGGATATTTATTTTAATGTTTGTTTTTAGTGGACTTAGTGGTGGAATAGTCGCTCATGAAGTTAAACTAAATGAAATTCAAGAAAACGCGCTTGCTGAACTTGAAAGTAATAAAGGTAATTATGATGAAAATACCATTTTATTAAATAATACAAGTAAAGAGCGAGCAGAAGAATTAGCCAAAAAGTTTAAT
>JALEMY010000020.1 GCA_022767485.1 Erysipelotrichaceae bacterium | reverse complement strand
TTTACCATGGTGAGATAAAACCATATGTTGTAAAAGCAAGATTGTTTCATCAGATATATTATGCTTTTTTCCCTCTTCAACAATATCTGTTTGAACTAATGAAATATGGCCAATTAATTTTCCTTGAATTGTATATTCAGTAGCGATTGGACCAGATAATTCTTCAGTTTTTCCAAGGTCGTGTAAGATAATACCACCATACAATAAGTCTTGATTAATCGAAGGATATAGTTGACATATTTTACTTGCAAGATCAAGCATTGATACTTCATGATGTAAAAGTCCACCAGCATATTGATGATGATTTGTTTTAGCAGCTGGATGATTTAATAGTTTTGCTAAATGCTTGTTTAACACGCCTTCAACAATTGTCTTAATTTCTTCATCTTTAATAGCATCAACATAGGCAAATAATCTTTCTTCCAATTGTTTCTTATCAACTGGAGACGATAAAATCAAATCCTCTTCTGAATAATTTAATGCTGGTTCAACATCGACGATTTTAAATTGTAATTGGGAGTTGTTATAAATTAATGGATAACCATCAACGCTAACAACTTTTTTAAGTCCTAATAATTGTTCGTCCCCAGGATTTACTTCCCATTTTTTTGCTTCAACTGTTCCAGATGAATCTTGAAGAGTTAAAGCTAGATATTTATTTCCTTTAGCATTTTTACCTTCAGTTACATTAATAACGATAGCAGTATCTATATGACAAGGACGATCTAAAAAGTCCTTTAAATCTTTAATCTTCATATTCTATAACCTCATCTTTCATATTCTTTTTAATATCATTTATATTATAACCTTTATTTAATAGTTTTGAAATAACTTTATAAGGTTCATTTTTGTATTTAATTTGGTATTTTTTAATATCTTTAATTAAACTATCTTCCTCATTTTTAAATGTCACTTTGTTTATTACATAGTCGATTGTTTCATTTGAAAAACCTTTATTAGATAAACTTATAAATAAGGATTGCTTTATCATTTTATTAGAAGTGCTTTTATTTTTTATATATGTGTTTGCATAAGATAGCACATAATCGATGTTTTCCTTATAAGTTAAAGATAATCTTTCAATGATAGAATTATCAACATGTTTTGAAATTAAATAATTTTTAAAATAATTAACCCCTTTATTATAAGAAAACTTTTCTAAGACACACATAGCATACTTTTCATCATCTAATAAATGTTCTTTAATTAGACGTTTAGTAACGATATTAATATTTTCTTCCGTGTTTTCATCTTTTTTTAATAAAGCTTTAAATTCATATAAGGAAAGTTTATTAGCAAACACTTTCGCATATAATTTTTTTAAAGATGTAAAAAGGTAAGCAAATGTAGCTATTTCTTCCATTTGCTTTTCATCAATTTCTTTGTTTTTATATGGCATTATACATTCATAATAAAAACTATCAATAAGAAATGATTTATTATTAATTATTAATTCAACGCCATCTTTTTTATATATTACATTATCGATTTGGTATTTTTTCACTATATCACCTAATATTATTGTGGTTTATTATGTAGTATTTTTCTTAAAATTGGTGTTAGTTTTTTAGCAATAAAGAAAAATCCTAAATCAGTTGGGTGAATTCCATCGACAAAGCACTCATCATATATCGATAAAGGTAAAAGTGAGGAACCATCGATAAAATAGATGTTTTTATCACCATTTTCTTTTCTTTTTTCAACTTCATTTCTTTGCAAATCTTTAAAGAAATTACGCTTATCATTTTCATTTTTTAAAAAGACCATATTTGAAAATAAAGGCTTGCTTATAACAATAATCGGTGTGTTTTTATGCTTGCTTCTTAATATATCGATAAATGGCGCTAAGTTTTCTTTCATATCCCCTGTAGCACCACCATTAGCATCATAATCTAAAATATACATACAAGCATCATCGATATTGCTAATTATATGAGCCATATTAGCCTCTCCAAGTCCTGAACCTGAAAAACCAAGGTTAATGAATTCAACGTCGAGATTTCTACTTAGAATATTAGTAAATGACATACCAGGACGAGAAGCGCATCCTCCTTGAGTAATCGATGTTCCATATATGATAACTCTTCCTTTATTTTTGTGCTTTTTTGGTTTTTTAATATAAGCATCGCTATTAAGACCAATTAGTATTTCTTCTAACCCTTCATAAAGAGGTAGATTGATAATTATTTCTTTTTCTTCTTGATTATCTGCTTCAAAGATAAGTGAATCATATTCGCAAGTTGGTTCATTAAATTTAGCAACTGTGAAAAAAGAGTATTTTTTTTGCCCTTTAACTTTATAATATAAATCGACACCTTGTTGACCAGTTGCTGCCATATGACACATTTGATAATCGCCACTGTTTTTAACTTTTACAGCTATTTTACTTGAATTTGTAATGAAACGAATTTGCCCGCCTGAAGGTTGTGATGAAAGCCAATAAACCGCTTCACTGACATCATTTTTACAATTAATTGGTAGACGAAAATATTTGTGCTCTTCATTAAAAAAAGCAAGTCCTTCTACCTTAAATGAACTATTTTCTTTAGGATTATAATAGATTATCTCTTGTGTGTTTGCTTTTTTGGCTACCATATTTTTATCAGCTTTTTTAATATCCATAAATTCCACCAACTTTCCTTATTAATCATAGCATAAATAATAAAAACTATCATCATTTTTTGATGATAGTTAATAATTAAAATTCACAATTGTTTACAGTACGAGGGAAAGGAATAACGTCACGAATATTTGATACACCAGTGACATACATTACCATTCTTTCAAAACCAAGTCCAAAGCCTGCAGAGGAAACACCACCAAATCTTCTTAAATCTAAATACCATTGAAGTGAGGAAGTATTCATATGTAATTCATTCATTCTAGCGACAAGTTTTTCATAATTTTCTTCTCTTTGTGAACCACCAACTAATTCCCCAATGTGAGGAACTAACAAGTCACATGCTGCTACAGTTTTATTATCATCATTTAATTTCATATAAAATGATTTGATTTCTTTTGGATAATTAATTAAAAATAATGGACCATTGATCACTTTTTCACATAGATATTTTTCATGTTCAGAGTTTAAATCCATACCCCAAGTGATATTTTTGTTTTCAAATGCTTCGCCATTTTCCACAGCTTTTTTAAGTCTTTCAATAGCATCAGTATATGTCATTACTTCAAATTTACTATTTAATACATGAGTTAATCTATCAATTAAAGAAGTATCGATCATTTTATTGAAAAATTCCATTTCTGCTGGACATTCTTGTAAAACGGTTTGAATACAATATTTAACCATATCTTCAATTAAAGCCATATCATCTTCTAAATCAGCAAAAGCGATTTCTGGTTCAACCATCCAAAACTCTGCTGCATGACGTGTTGTATTTGATTTTTCAGCTCTAAATGTTGGTCCAAATGTGTATACGTCTCTAAAACATTGGGCGAAAGCTTCAGCATGAAGTTGAGCAGAAACAGTTAAATTTGTATGTTTACCAAAAAAGTCATCTTTATATCCTTTAGAAAAATCATTTAATGTAGTAACACTAAATGTTTCTCCTGCTCCTTCACAATCATTTCCAGTGATGATAGGACCATTTACATAAACGAATCCTTGACTTTGGAAAAATTCGTGTATTGCCATTGCTAAAACGGAGCGAACTCTAAAGACAGCTAAAAAAGTATTTGCTTTTGGTCTTAAATGAGCTATTTCACGTAAAAATTCAAAACTGTGTCTTTTCTTTTGAAGTGGATATGAAGGATCACATTTTGCTAGCAATGTAAGTTTCTTTAAAACTATTTCAAATGGTTGCTTGCCGTTTTCTGTTATTTTAAATACACCATATGCACTAATGGCATCGCCTGTATTAAGCGAAGTACATAAAGTGTAATCATCATCTTCTTTGCTATAAACAAGTTGAACATTTTTAAAATAAGTTCCATCGTTTAGTTCGATAAAACCAACGCTTCCATTATTTCTATTTGTTCTAACCCAACCATCTAGTTCAACATATTCAAGTTGATCTTTTTCAATTAATGAGCCTTGATGAACTAATTCATATAATTCTCTAGCAGTTACAAATTCAAACATATATTTTCCTCCTATTTATTTTTTATAACATTATTAATAATCGATGAAGTTAATGTTATAAAATCATCAAGTTTTTCTTGTGTCATATCTTGTTTTATCAAATTATAAAACATTCTAAATGCTCCATAAGTATTAAATTCCACGATATCGATTATATCTTTATGGAATCTTGCTTTTCTTTTTAAAGCTTCGATAACATTTTTTTCTAATATGTTTAATACTTCTTGGCTTTGTGTTGTAAAACGTAAGATATCTACGATATATTCGTTATGATATATCGTGTTGAATATATTATATACAAATGTCTTTGTTGTTGCAAAAGTAAAATCATAATTTTTAATGCTTTCATAAAGTTTATTTAATAAATTATTAACAATTTCATTTAAAATCGAATGAACGTTTGGATAATGCAAATAAAAAGTTTTTCTATTTACATTTGCAACACGTGTAATATCAACTATGGAAATACTTGCAATATTTTGTGTTTTTAATAGTTCAATAAGCGCTTTTTTTAAACTATTTTTGGTTTTAATAATTCTTTTATCAATTAAGATATCACTCATTGTCTTTCCTCAACTATTCATTTTTTTACGATTTGTAAAGGCCTTAAATAAAGTCATTTCATCAGCGTAATCAAGTTTTATACCATTTGGTAGGCCATGAGCTAAACGAGTGACATTAACATCTTTATATTTTTCTAAAAGCTTAGCGATATACATCGCTGTGATTTCGCCTTCCATCGTTAAATCAGTAGCTAAAATGACTTCATTTATCTTATCATTTTTAATTCTTTCAAGTAATGATGATAAGTTAATATCATCATAATTAATACCTTTTGATGGAGAAATATAGCCATTTAAAACATGGTAAACACCTTGATATTCTTTCATTTTTTCAAAAGCAAAAACATCTTTGCTATGAGAAACGACACATATAGTTTGTTGATCACGTGTTTCATCTGCACATATTTCACATAATTTTCCATCATTAGATAAACTACCACAACGAGGACATGAAGATAAGTTATTGACTGCTAAAATTGCATTAGCAAATTTTTCAATATCTTGTTTTTTCATGTTTAAAACATCATAGGCCATTCTTTCTGCGCTTTTAGCACCTACTCCATTTAATCTTTTAAAGCTTTCAATCAATTCTAAAAATATAACTGGGTATTCCATAATTAAAATGGGAAAGATATATTAGCTTGTTGCTTAGCAACAATTTTTTGCTCTTCTTTAGATACTAAAGAAATCGCTTCATTAATAGCTACAACGATCATATCTTGAAGCATTTCTTTATCTTCAGGATCGATTAAGTCATTATCGATATTTATAGCTTTTACTTTCTTTGCCCCTGTAATAGTGATTTTAATAGCACCACCTGCAGATGTTACTTCAAATTCTTTTGCTTCAAGTTCTTTTTGTGCTTTTTCCATTTCTCTTTGCATTTTTTGAGCTTGTTGCATAAGTGCTTGCATATTCATAGTTTATTTCTCCTTTTAATCAATTTTTAATTCATCACCAAATAAATCTTTGCCAATTTCGATTGTGGCATCTTTTAATTCTTCACTTTCACTTACGATACTTTCAATTTTTAAATTATGTTCTGCTTCATTTAAATGAGGAATATCGTGAGGAGCAGGAAGTTTATTTGCTTGCTTTAATTCAAAAAATTTATGTGTTAAGTCGATAAATGTTGGTCTTTCAACAACATAGACTTCAACATCGATATTAAATATATCATTTAAAAACTTTTTAATTAATAATAAATTATTTTTTTGCTTTGCTCTTAAGGCTAAAAGTTTAAAGTCATAAACAATCATAACGAAGTTTTTGTTTGCAACTCCAATTGTTGAATCAGATAATAATTGAGCAATATATCTAGTTTCTGCTTTATCGATATATTTTCTAATGTCTTTCCAAGATTCTAAAAGACGCTCTTTAACTTTTTTATCTCCTTGGATTAATATGTTGATATATTCATCTTGAGAATAAGAAATGACTTCAGATTCACTTGGAACATTATATTGATTTTGCTTTGTATTAGTAGTAACTTCTTTGCTTTCAATAATGGTTGGTTTTTCTTCAACTATTTTAGTAAGAGTTTCTTCTTTACGTGTGTTTACGATAACTTTTTCTTCTTTTTCATCATTATCTTTAAATATTTCCATCATTTTTAATGAGGCAAGTTCAAAAAACAAACGATAATTTGTCGATAGACGATAGTTACTTCTAGCTTCATTTAATATCGAAGTGATCTTTAAAGCATTTTCAATAGAGATGTTTTCTAATATCTTACTTGCTTGAGTACTATTTAGCCTTTCTAGAATGCTTTCATCATTAGTAGATTTATAAACTATAGCATCTTTTAAGCAAATCATTAAATCGTAAGTCAATCGTTTAACATCGATACCTCTTGCAATATATTGTTCAATCATTGTTAGTACTTCTTTTGTTTGTCTTTTAGCAATGATTGATAAATATGACACCATATCTTGATTGCTCATCATACCATATATATCATAAATATGCTTAGGTTTGATATTATTTGAAGCATATGATACCACTTGATCTAAAATGGATAAGGCATCTCTCATACCACCATCGGCAAGTTCTGCAATAAGAGGAGGAACTTCCTTATCAAAAGTGATATTTTCTAGATTTAATATTTCCTCAATTCTATTTTTAATACCTTCATCGCTCACTTTAGAAAAATCAAATCTTTGACATCTTGATATGACAGTTGGTAAAACCTTATGAACATCGGTTGTCGCTAAAATGAAAACTACATGTTCAGGTGGCTCTTCAAGTGTTTTAAGTAAAGCGTTGAAAGCTCCTTGAGTCATCATATGAACTTCATCGATGATATATACTTTATATTTTCCTTCAATTGGAGCATATTTAACTTTTTCTATTAAATCACGAATTTCATCAACACCATTATTAGAAGCTGCATCGATTTCGATAACATCAGGATGAGAATTATTATTAATTGCGATACAATTTGCACATTCATTACAAGGTCTATGTGTTTCATTACTACAATTTAAAGCTTTAGCTAATAATTTTGCAGTAGTAGTTTTTCCAGTCCCTCTAGGACCACTAAATAAGTATGCGTGAGCAACTTTATTTTGTAAAATGGCATTTTGTAATGTTTTAGTAATATGTTGTTGTCCGACAACACTTTCAAATGTTTCAGGACGATATTTTCTATATAAAGCTTTATATGCCATAAATTAACCTCCTAACGACTATCTTTTTGTTTTAAAAAAAGTAGAAATGATGTTTGAACATTCATCTTTTTTAAAATACATTGTTTCAGGATAATGATTTAATCCTTTTACTTGATATAAAGCGAGTGCACTTTCAATAGCTCCATCTTGATAACTTTTGGCCCCATAGATTACTTTTTTAATCCTAGCTTGGATAATAGCACCAGCACACATACTACAAGGCTCTAATGTTACATACATTATACAATCATCTAAATGCCAAGTTTTTAACTTCTTACAAGCTTTATAAATGGCAATGATTTCAGCATGAGCTATTGGCATTTGCTTTTTTTCTTTTTCATTATGAGCTTTAGCAATCACTTTATCATCTTTAACGATTATCGCTCCAATTGGCACTTCATCGATATCTTTGGCCTTTAAGGCTTCTTTATATGCTAGATTCATAAAATATTTGTCTGTGTGCACAATCAATCACCTAAGATATTATAGCATGATAAACTTATAAAAAAAATAATATTTATCTTTTAAAGATAAACTTTGTGAAAAAGAAACAATAGTATTTTTCATAATTGGTATGTTTTATTACATTTATATAGACTATTATAATTAAAGAAATACAAAAATAAATTATTATAACTAAATTATTCATTTAACGAAAAAATCGATAAATAATTTTAAAATGTGTTGAAAAATATTATTTTTGTGAATATAATAATATGTGAGGATGATAATTATGCTAATTAATTTTACACTTTCAAATTTTAGATCTTATAAGGATGAAGCAACATTGACATTTGTTTCAAATTCTAAAATAAGGAAATTAAAAACACATGAAATAAAAGTTAATAAACTTTCCGTTTTAAAAAATTGTGCGTTATATGGTCCTAATGCTGCTGGTAAAAGCAATATGATTAACGCTTTATCATTTGCTAAAGGTATTGTATTATACGCAAATATTACAAGTGATTTTTCTTTTAAAGGGTTAGAAAATGAACCTAGTACTTTTTCATTTGTTATATCAAATAAAAACAATTGTATTTATGAGTATTCTTTTTCTATTAGAAAACAAAGAAATTTATTTCATGGATATGAAGTTTTATATGAATATTTAGGTATTATTAATGAAAAAAGCGAAAGAATATTTGAATATAAAGATGAAAGTTTTAAATTATGTGAAAAATTAAAAAAATCTAATTCTTTTAATACGTATATCGATGGATATAAAAATATTTCTAATCAGTTATTTCTATCATTTCTTTCTATGGATGATAAGATAATCGATGAAGAGATTAAAAACCATATACTTAACGTTTTTAATTTTTTTAAAAACGATTTAATAATAATATCAAATGAAAAAAACTTTAACATGATTAATACAAATAATATCGGTATGATTTCAAGTTTTTTAAAGAAATACGATACGGGAATTGATAGGTTAGAATTTGTACCTTGCTTACAAGAAGAAGTTGGAAAATTTGCCCCATTTGAATTAATTAATAGTTATATTATTGAAGCGCAAAGGCATAATATGAAAAGATTTTCTTTATTTAATAATAAAGAATTGTTTCAATTTGAGTTACAAAAAGATAAAATTGACATCAAAAAAATGATTAGTAAACATAATAATATAGAAAAATCATTTAACTTTGAAGACGAAAGTGAAGGAACAAAAAGAATGATGTTTTTGATTTCAGTCTTATTCGCAAATGAAAGTGATGAAAAAGTGTATGTAATCGATGAAATAGAAAGAAGCATGCACCCATTATTATGCACGAAATTAATAGATGAATTTCAAAGAATTAATAGTGAATTACGAAATCAACTATTATTTACTACCCATTATGTTGGACTTATGGATGATTGTTTAAGAAGGGATGAGCTTTATTTTTGTGAAAAAGATAATGAAGGAACATCTAAATTGATATCGCTTCAAGAATATAAAAGTAGAACAGACACTATTATTAGTAAAAAATATTTAGAAGGTAGATTTGGTGGAGTGCCAAATCTCAAGGTTGAGAATAAATGGTTCCATTAAATATTAAAGATCTTAAAAGAAAAGTAGCTAATAAAGCGGATGCTAGAGTTATTTATCTATTGTATGAAGGTCAAAATACAGAACCTTTGTTTTTGCGTCCTTTTTTAGAATCATCTAATTATATTTCTTCTAAAGAAGTTAGATTTAAAGAGTTTGAAAAAAATGGTCGTGATATTGGGGCAACAAATGTTGAAAAACTAATTAGTCTAGCAAAAAAATTTAAAAATAATGCGAAAGAATATAAAAAAGGATTCGATAAAATTATTATCTTTTTTGACTTGGATGTTTTTAAAAACAATCAAGAAAAAATTAATGGTTTATTAGATTTGATTGATAATGACATTATTCTTGCATATACAAATCCATCTATTGAATTATTTTTATTATTAACTATAAAAAATTCTTATGAAAATATTATAGAACCAAGAAAGAAAGAGATTTTAAAAAATGAATTTATTGGAAAAAAAAGATATGTATATGACTTATTATTAAAAACCAGCAATATTAATTCAAAATCTAAGGATGGACAAGTAGCACTTTTTTCAGAAAATATTGAAGTTGCAATACAACAAGAAAACTTGTTTATCAATACATATATTGACAAAGCAAGTAAAGAATTAACTTCCAATATTGGCTATATTTTTAGTAAAATAAAAAATAATGATTTTTATATTCAATATAAATCAAAAAAATAATATTTATCTTTTAAAGATAAACTTTGTAAAAAAAACTACTAGAACATCATTTGCACTTATTGACTAAAAATAAAATTTTTTTATATAATATTAGTAGTGATAAAAAAGTATCACTTTAATGGAGGAAAAAAAATATGGAATTAAAAGGTTCAAGAACTGAAATGAATTTACAAACTGCATTTGCTGGTGAATCACAAGCTAGAAATAAGTATACTTATTTTGCAAGCGTTGCAAAAAAAGAAGGATATGAACAAATCGCAGCTATTTTCCAAGAAACAGCTGATAATGAAAAAGAACACGCTAAGATGTGGTTTAAACACCTTCAAGGTATTGGAAGCACTGCTGAAAATCTTCGTGCAGCAGCTGAAGGCGAAAATTATGAATGGACAGAAATGTATGCTGAATTTGCTCGTGTTGCTAAAGAAGAAGGCTTTGTTGCTATCGCAAGACAATTTGAAATGGTAGCTGCTATTGAAAAATCTCATGAAGAAAGATATCAAGCTCTTTTAGCTAACGTTGAAAATGATAAAGTATTCACAAGCAAGACTGGTATCGTTGTTTGGAGATGCAGAAACTGTGGTTATTTACACACTGGAGAAAATGCTCCAAAAGTATGTCCAGTATGTGCTCATCCACAAGCATACTTTGAAAGAGAAGTTGTAAATTATTAATTAACATAAAAGAGATTGCTGAAATCTCTTTTTTTTTGTATAATTTTTCACGTGGTGATGAAACATGAAAATAATAAATAAAGAAATAAAAGGTGTTATCTTTGATTTAGATGGAACATTACTTGATTCTACTTTTGTTTGGAATGAAGTTGACATGAAATTCTTTAATAGAAGAAATATGGAAATACCACCAACTTATGTTGAAGATATAGCTCACATCGGTTTAAAAGAAGCAGCAATCTATACTAAAAATAAATATAATATAAAAGAATCTATCGATGAAATTATAAAAGAGTGGAGAGATGGTGTATATCATCAATATGCTAATGTGTTATCATTAAAACCTCATGTAATTGAATTTTTAAAAACATTAAAAGAAAACAATGTGAAGATTGCCTTAGCTACAGCTAATGATAAATATTTATATGAACCTTGTTTAAAAAGATTAAATATCGCTAAATATTTTGATATCATCGTTGATGTTGAGGTGGTAAATGAAGGAAAAGGATCACCTAAAATCTATGATTATGTCAAAGAAAAATGGCAGTTAAAAGCAAGTGAAATAGCAGTTTTTGAAGATATTTCTATCGGATTAAAAACCGCATATGAAAATAGTTATATTTCTATTGCAGTTGATGATAATGCTTCAATTGATGAAGAAGACATAAAAAGAAAATATTCATATTATTATTTATATGATTTTAAAGAATTAATGTAAAAAAGATGATCGCTCATCTTTTTTTTAATCTATGTTTGCAAAAAAGCAAGGCCTCATACCAGCATAATTTTTTAAATTATAAACGTAATTATATTCGCCACTTTCAACATTTATTGTGCCAACATGTAAGTCTGAAGTAAAATCATTTAATAGCCAATAATTAGTGTGAGCAACAGTCCATTGATAAGTGTCTTCATCGACATCTTCTTTTTGTTTCTTAGCATATTTTGAAACATTACAAGAAAGTAGATATTGGCTTAATGATTCATTACCAACATACTTATCAAATTGTGTCTTTGATAGAAGGAAAAAATAAGCGGATTTATCATTTATGATTGTAGTGGTAACATTTTCAATATCCACATCAAATTCATGTAATATAAAGTCTTTGTCTAAAACTCCATCATGTTCTTCTGATAAATAAATAACATCAAGTGAAAGATATAAAGCTTTATTATCGATAATATCTAAACAAACAAAACCTAAACCTTTTTCGCTAATACTTTTTTGATCGCTATTACTATAATATCCATTATAAATAATTTCACCAACTTTTACATCTTTATATCTAATACTTTCATATAACTCTTTGGCTTCATCTGATTTTATGTCTTTTAAGACTTTTCGTGCTTCACTATATTTAGATTCATTAATATAATTGATTCCTTCTTGTAATAATTTTTGCTTATTAGAGTTATTATTAATATTTAAAACAATAATAAAAAGTACGAGAAGACAATATATTACAATCTTTATTATAGGTTTGATGACACTAGCATTTTCTTTTATATAATATATTTCATTTGTTAGTAAAGATAATAAGCAAACACCCGTAGGAATAATTGCTAAATAGCCAACTACAAAATCACTTACTGAAGCACACACTATTAAATAAATTAAAACAGGAACACCACAACATATTGCCCGAGCAATTTTATTAAATGAATTAGCTACTTTAATAAAACATATAATTGCAAGATACATTAATGCAAAGCCAAAAGCCATCAAAGCACCATCAGAAACACTTTCATTAACATATAAAAGCCAAAACATGAAAATAATTAGTGCAATGACGTAATAATAAAACCTATAAAAAGTTGCTAAAAGCTTTAAAAGAAAATCTTGTGATCGTGTTGCTACAATTATTGGAATAAGTAAAATAATATAAGCAATAATTGCAGGTATTATTGCAAGTGGTGCACTTTGTGCAACATTGCTTATCATTATAATGCCACCAATTAAGGTTAATACATATAATGAAATCATCATAAAAATACTAAGAGGACCACTATCTCCTTCTCCATAACTTTTTGAAATTGTACCATTAATATTTCCATTACTATCAATACTGCCTCTAAACTCGTAATCTGCCATAACATAAGCTCCTTTTAAAATTATGTTATCATAGAAAAACAAAGCAAACAAGAAAAAAATCACGGAATAATCCGTGATTTTAATCATTATCGGTAATTTTTCTTTTTTCCTTTATTTGTCTTACTAAGCCTGCTAAGAATTCTTCAATTGGTAGTATTGCTAATACTATAGCAATTGTAAATAACTTGTTTGTTGTAGTAATATCTTTAAATTGATAAGTAATACCTAAGATATTAGCAATTTCTGGAATTGCAAGACAAAAAGTAATGAAAAATAGTGATAAGAAACAAACTACAACTCTAAAAGCATTAAATGGCTTACATAAATTAAATAAGATGATAACACCAACATAAGTGATAGCTATAACACAAATCGAATTTAATTCTGTAAGATTAGATAAATCTAAACCAGGAAAATCTTTTGCTGCTATTAGATAGATACTTACAACTGTTAGTGCTAAGCAAAATGCCTGGATGACACAATTTGCAAAGATATTTGCAATGAAACTGCCTTTTATTTTTTCTTTGTTTGGCTGGATTGCTAAAGCTGTTGATGGCGCACCAATTACGAAAAATTCAAGTAGCATAAATTGTATTGGTTCAAATGGATAACCTGATTTGAAGATGTTTCTTGCAATGATAGATAAGATTGTAATTACCATAACAAATAGTGTTTTCATCAAATATAGTGAAGCACTTTGTTGAATATTGTTGATTACTCTTCTTCCTTCTAAGACGACTTTTGGCATGTTTGCAAAGTTTGAATCTAAAAGTACTAGGTGAGCAACATTACGAGCAGCATCAGAGCCACTAGCCATAGCTATTGAACAATCAGATTCCTTCATCGCTAAAATATCATTAACACCATCACCCGTCATTGCTACAGTCTTACCATTTCGTTTAAGTGTTCTAATTAATATAGCTTTTTGATCTGGAGTAACTCGACCAAATACGGTATATTCACTAGCGATAGTTTCCACTTCTTGAGGAGATAAACCATCAAGTGAGATATAATCATTAGCGCCTTCCACACCAACTTTATTTGCAATTTCTGCAACAGTTGCTGGGTTATCACCAGATATTACTTTAACTTGTACACCATTATCTTTAAACCATTTGATTGTGTCGTATGCTTCTTCACGAATATGATCTTCAAGAGTAATTAGGGCAACTGGGATATTTTCACGAGGAATTACATCGCCAACAATTGCTTTATCTGATTTAGCAAGCATTAAGACACGATAACCCATAGATGATTTTTTGTTAACTAAGGACCATATTTTCTTTGATTTACCATTATAGACAAATTCTGGAGCTCCAAGAATAAATGTTCCTAAATCTTCAAATGTTACAGCAGAACATTTTCTAGTTGAAGAAAATGGCACAACAGCTATTTTCCTAAAATCAAAATTGACACCAAATTTTTCTTTTAAAGCAATAGATGTTAAGTTATTATCATCGTTTGCTCCAAGAAAAGCGCCCATTAGCGTATCTATTGATGGCGATTTTGGATCTAATGTAGCAATATCGATAATATCTTTTACTTTCATCGTGCCATCGGTAATCGTACCTGTCTTATCAAGACAAATACAATCGACACGAGCAAGCATTTCTATACAATATATTTCTTGTACTAATGTCTTACTTCTAGCAAGACGTGTTACTGATAAGGCTAAAGCGATTGTAACAAGTAAGAATAATCCTGCAGGAATCATACCTACTAATGAACCAGCAGTTTTCGTAACTGTTTGACGAATGATTTGTTCTCTTACAACCAATTGTTCTTCATAAGTATCATCAAAGCCATAACCACGTGATTGAATAAAAACACGAATATAAAATCTTTCAAGTGATTTAGGGAAAGCTTTACTTATTATATATGAACCTGTTTCATCAAGTTTGATAGAACCATCTAAGTATTTATTGGCATTTGAATATTTCCCTAAAAGATTTTTAAGTTCATCATCTTTATTTTCATCATTAAATTCCCATGACATTAATGGACTTTCCGCTTGCGCATAGGAATTTCCATTTTTAATCGCTTCATATATTTCAATACCAGCAATAGAAATATTACCATTTGCTTTTTTATCATATGATATCTTAATTTGGTTTACTGAAGGAATAAGTGGTTCAAACGTATCAGGATTCATCGTTGTAAATAACTTTTTATCGTATTCAACACCTTCATCGTTTGCTTCAGCAATGTTTTCAAATTTACC
>JALEMY010000148.1 GCA_022767485.1 Erysipelotrichaceae bacterium | reverse complement strand
AGAAATTATCCACAATTTCATCAAAACTCTTTTCATTATGCCTATTTTTATAAAGTTTACAGAAAATTATCCACAAAAGAAAAAAAAGAAGCTGCTTAGAAACAACTTCTGATTAGAAATTTATTTCTTTACAGCTCCTTTTATTACATTTTATAAACAGTATTATAAATGTTCATTATTCCTTTATCTAATTCAAATTTATTAGCTAATATTTGATCACACATTTTAATTTGTGTTCTTGCTCTAATTAAATTATGAGTTGGATAATCAACTTTAAAGTAGTGATTTCCATCTAAGTAATCAGTTAAAAAACGAAGACCACATTCATAAGTCATTAAAATTGCACCCATCGTCAAATTTTCAAGTTCATCACGAGTGATAGAAGTTGAAACACAAGATAAATAGCCATGAGCTATACTAAAAAATGTTTCCTTGCTAAAGATTACATCATCAAGATTAGTTGAATCTTCTTCTCCTAAATTGCAAGCGCTTCTTACTAAATCACCAAAATCAAAGCAAATGCATCCTGGCATTACGGTATCTAAATCTACTAAACATAAATCGCTATGGCTATTATAGTCAAACATAATATTATTTAGTTTCGTATCATTATGGGTAACTCTTAAAGGAATTTTTTTACTATCGATTAAATCTTGAATAACATGAACAATACATTCATTCTTTTTAAAGAATTCAATTTCTTTTTTGCAAGATTCAATTAGATTTTTATCAGCCTTGTTTAATTTTTCTAGAAATGTTTGATAACGATATGGTGTATCGTGGAAAAAAGGAATTGTTTCATGAAGTGTATCAGCAGGGAAATGAGCTAAAAGATTTTGAAAATAGCCAACAGCTCTTCCAGCGTTATGTAAAATTTCTTGATCGCTTGTTTTATCAATAGAAATACCGCCTTCAACAAAGTGATAAACGCGATAAAAATTACCAGAAGAAGTTTTAATATAACTTTGGTCATCTTTAGTTTTATAAATACGAATAATTCTGTTTTTGTAATCATTAATTCCATATGATTTTAATAAATTTTTACAATATGAAGATACTTTATTGATGTTATCCATCAATTCTTCAGGATTTTTAAAAACATCGGTATTAATTTGTTGAAGTAAATATCTTTTTACACGATTTCCATAATCAAAGTAGATAATATTTGTTGTGTTAATATGTCCCTTGGAAATCATTCTTGTGCCAATGTATTGATCTAAATCAAAATCATAATTAGCAAATATCTCTTTTAATTCATTTTTATTCATTTATTTCATCCTTTCAAACAAAAAGTAAGTCTTTAGGAAAGATATGTCATATTATATCTTTAATTATGTTATATTACAATCCACTAAAATAGAGTTTTTATGTATAATTATGTTACCCTTTTGGGTAAAAAGGGTTTATAATGAAAAAAAGGAGCATAGGCATGAAAAAAAATAAAGTTATCATAGGATTAAGCTGTGCTTTAATTATCGGTGTTGTCGTTTTGATAATCGCTGGAATTTTAACCGATATTTTTTATTGGAAGTGGGTGTATGAACATAGAGAGCCTGACGAAGTCGGACATGGTGTGCCTGTATTTTCATTTTTAGGAATAATTGTTGCTATTGTTTATCAGGCTATAATGGCGATAATTATTACTATAAAAGCTAGAAAAATAGATAAAAAAAATAAAGAGACTATAGAACCTAGAAATTGATTTTTT
>JALEMY010000118.1 GCA_022767485.1 Erysipelotrichaceae bacterium | reverse complement strand
TTATCATACCAGCCATTAAATGTATAACCGGTTTTTGTAGGAATTGGAAGAGTGAATGAAGATTCATAGTTGTATGTTGTGCTATATAAATCTTCAATTATACCGCCATTTAAATAATAAGTAATGTTATAGTTGATAGGAGTTCTAACTGCGACTAATGTGATATCTTCATCGTATAAGAAAGTGCCTGTATTAGGAACTATTACTCCATCTTTTGTCCAATGGCTAAACACATAGCCTTGATTTGAAGGAACCCATAGACTATATTCTGTTCCATAAACAACATCAACAGATTTAACAACATTTAATTCTGCTTGTAATGTTGATTCAGGTGTACTTGTACCATTTATGTATACATAACTGCTATAAGAAGAAGAGTATGCGCATGCTCTAAAATAATAGATTTCACCAGCAGTAACAGCATAAGTAATCTTGAAGTTACTATTATTTCCACCGTCATCATTGCTTATTAATTGTGATAGGTTAGAATCATATAAGAATCCAATTGAGTCGTATGATCCTGTAGAATAAATTTCAATTGTTTCAGAAACTAGCGGAACAAATGCGTAGTATCTTGGGCTGGAACTTTGAGAAATTAATTCTATATAATTGTTGCTTCCTACATAATATGTTCCATATGCACTAGGATTAACTTCATTCCATTTTGCATATAGAGTTAAGTCAGTGCTAATTGTTCCTTCGAAGTCAAATAGCGTAGAACAATCTTTATCCAAATACCAACCTGCGAATAAATATCCACTTCTTGTTGGGATTGAAGGATAATCTAAATTATCTCCTTGAGTTAGTTCAACTGTAGAATCGATAGATCCTTCGTAGTTTTTATCAAATGTTACAATTGCATTTGTACTATAACCTATGTCATAACTTATTGTATAAGTATTTACAGTGAATTTTGCATATAGGTTGATGTTTCCGTAAGAACCCTGAGAGATTAAAGTGATTGGTTCATCAGAGAAGTCTGATGTAGTGTACCAACCGTTGAATGTGTAACCTGTTTTTTCCATAACTGGTAAATAGAATGTTTCTGTTTCAACGTTATAAGTGGCAGGTTTTGTTGCAATTGTAGTACCACCATTATCAGTATAAGAAATTGTGTACTCAACTGGCGTGAATTTTGCATAGAACACTTTATCTTCAATTGAGCCTTGTGGGATTGAAGAACAAGATATAGTTAACTCTGGATTAGTAAACCAGCCATTAAATGTGTAATGTTCTTTTGTTAATGTAGGTAATGTAATTGTTTCTGATTCAATTGTATATTCATATACAATCTCACTATCTGTTACTCCACCATCAAAGTCGTATTCGATAGTGTAAGTAATAGGAGTGAATTTAGCATATAATTGTAAGTTTCCGTATGAACCCATTGTGATGGATGTTATTGGTGTGTCACTATAATCAGCTTCTTTACACCATCCTTCAAATACATAACCCACTTTACTCATTACAGGTAAATTGAATGTTAAGTCATTAATTGTGTAACTTGTTACTCTTTCATCGCTTGTAGTACCACCATTATCAGAATAAGAAATAGTGTATGTATTTAAAGTGTAACTAGCTACTAAAGTGATATTTCCAGTTTCAGTAAATGTTCCACTCATTGGATATAAAACACCATCTTTATACCAACCATTGAAAGTATATCCATTTCTTTCAAGATTCCATAATGTATAAGAATTACCATATTCAAATTCATCACTAGTAGTAATAGTTGTAAATCCAGTATCACATGTTACAAGCAATGTAGATGAGATAGTTGAAGTACCAATAGTGTAAATATTACCACTCGTAGAAGAACTAGTGCCATTTCTACAAACTCTTATGTAATATAATTCGCCAGCAGTAACGTCATAAGTTAATCTGTCTAAATTAGTTTGTAGGACATTAAAATCTTTATCGTATAAGTTGTATTGTAAAGTGTATGAATTATTGTCGTAGAACTCTATTGTTTCCGAAACAAGCGGTACAAAGGCATAATATCTCTTTGTAGATGAAGCGGTTCCATAATGTGTTCCACTAAATGAATTTCCTAATGTAAAATAACCATAAGCTGAATAGTTTTGCCATTTAGCGTATAGTGTTATGTCTTCGTTAATTGTTCCTGAGAAGTTAAATGGAGTTGTTAAAGATTCATCAGTGTACCAACCAGCAAAGATATAATCAGTTCTTGTAGGTATTGAAGGATATGGTATAGTATCACCAAATTCATATATATATGAACTATCATCATAGTCACTACAATTGTAATTGTATGTTACAGTGATTTCTGTAGTTGCATTAATATCATATGTAACTGTATATTTTTTACCCATGAATTTTGCATAGAATTCTTTGTTTCCAAAACTTCCATTAGGAATTGAAGTGATTGGAGAACCTTCAAATTCAGCAGTGTCATACCATCCAATAAAATTGTAGTTTGGTTTAGTTAAAGTAGGTAATAAAACATTGCTAGATTCAATTGTGTATGTGTTAACAATTGTTTCATCAGTAGTACCACCATTTAAATGATAAGTAATACTATATGTATTTAATGATAAATCAATTAGCAAATCTATATCATTATCAACTCTATATATTCCGCTGTTTGCAAATGTTTCTCCATTATACTTCCAACCATTGAATGTATAACCATTAATTGTTGGGGTGTGTACTGTGTATTGAGAATCAAAAGTAACTTTTTGTGTCAATGGTGACGCTTCAGGCCTTAAATCTACACCTACAATTCTGCTGCCTGAAAGTGTAGACGCAGGAGTAGATGTACCTGAGATATATACTCTCATATAATAGTTAGAATTATATCCAGTAGGTTTAATGTAGTATAATTGACCAGCAGTTACGCTATAAGTAATAGAGAAATTATTTCCATTTCCTCCATTATCATTATATGTTAAAGTTGATTTGTTTGAGTTACAAAGATATCCATATGTGTCAAAACCTTCATCAGTATATATTCTAATACTTTCAGATACTAATGGAACAAATGCAAGATATCTAGCATTTGCACTGCTTTTACTGTAGAAATATCCATAATAAGACGAACCAACGCTAATAGTATCGTATGCAGAATAACTAATCCATTTAGCGTATAAAGTAATATCATTTGTTAAAGTGCCACTGAATTCAAATAAGTTTGTACAATTTTCATCAGT
>JALEMY010000110.1 GCA_022767485.1 Erysipelotrichaceae bacterium | reverse complement strand
CCCAAAACTTTTTATTTACAACAGGGGCCAATGAATATGCAAAAATTGATGATAGTAAACTTCATAGTTTTATGGATGGTAATGGTAATCAAATCGAAAATAATTTGACTTCTCATTTAGTAAAAAATGGCATTGGTGATTCGGATTTGGTTAATTTTATCTCTGGAAGCTATGAAGATAATAATAAAATGAAAGAAGCAGTTTTATCAATTGATAAAGCTTTAAATGATGATAGTAATGTAAAAGAGTTTTATAAAGGAAGTAGCATTATCTCATCTTGCCTATTTTATAAAAGTGGTATTGCCTCAATTGCTTTAGAAAGTTATTTCAATGGTCCTTATTTATTCTCTTCATCACCAAGCTTAATTGGTGATATGTTCTCATCAATGTCAATTGATAATGCACCACTAGTTCCACTTTCACCAACTAATATATCAGGTGTTTCCTATCCTGTAAAAGTTAGCATTATAAATAACACGCGCTTTTATGACTATAAAAATTTAAATAATTTTGATATTTCAGGATTGATCAATGAAAACATTTCAGCTATTGCTAATTCGATTTTTGATGGTAGTATTAGAAAAATAACAATCGATGATATATTTCCTATTAAAGAAATTTTACAAAAAATCGCATTAAGCAACAATTGTATCTATAATAACTCAATTAATATTCCAATTGCCTTTTATGGGGGAGGACTTAATTTATCAACTGTAGATTATCAAGGATTAACTAATAATGATATGTTTGAAACGACATTTAATGTTAATTTAGTTGATAATTATATTTCATTAAAAGGAAATGATGGAATGTCTATGATGAAAGCATTGATGGTTAAAACAGTCTTAGCGGTAATTGGTTGTCAAGACTTTAAATTTATATGTGCTTCCAATAATAGTGAATTATTGCAAGAAACATATAATAATGCCCCAAGTGTAGAAATGTTAAAGCAAAACGTATCTTAGGAGGAAAAATTATGAAAAAAATAAAGAAAATGATATTATCAATATTTTTAATATCTTCACTTTCAAGTTGTCTAGGTTTTGGTGAAGAAACAGTGCAAATAAGTAATATTAAAGCTACTCCTTTAGAAAATGGTAATGTTTTAATTGAAATTATCTATAGTGATGAAGATATTACCCCTTTATCATTTATTGTAGAAAAAGGTAAAGAGGGCGAACAAGGACTTCCAGGAAATGGAATAAAAGAAGTTACGACTAGTAAAAATGAAAATGGAAGCACCTTAACAATTACCTATAGCGATGTAACGATGGATCCTACGATAATTGATATAAAAGATGGTACATCTATTAAAGATATAATATCGACAATAGATGAAGAAACTAATGATACATTAATGAGTGTATTGTTAAGTGATGGCACAATTTATGGACCATATGTAATACCAAAAGGACAAGATGGAAATGATGGTAATTCAATTATAGGAATTGAACAAAGAATCAATAGAGACTATTCGGTCACATTAACACTTCATATGTCTCAAAGTGAAGATGTAAAAGTAGATATACCTGCTCCAATTCAAGGAGAAGATGGAAGAGGTATAGAAAATATCGTCTCACTTCCAAGTGGTGATACATATACCATGACAATTACCTATACAGATGGCAATACACAAGAACTTGAATTTGCTCGACCAAATAAATGGTTTTCTGAAAGTGGACTTCCAAGTAATGAAGAGGGAATAAATGGTGATTTATGGTATGATTTAGCTCATAATGTCATCTATGTAAAACAAAATAATAGATGGGGTAAAGTTATCGACTTAAGTCAAAACTTTGAAGAAACATTTACTGTTAGGTTTGATTTAAACGATTCCAATGAATATCCAGCAAGTATGCCTTCTGGTAGTTTATTAACTTATGAAATAGAAAGTCGAACATATTTTGCTTCAAGTGGCTATACAATACCTGTTCCATCAAGAGAAGGTTATGAATTTATTGGATGGTATAGTGTAAAAAATCCAAGTGTTGTAAATGGAGCATTTACAGATATGACTGCCGTTATGTCTGATTTAACTTTATATGCTATTTGGGAAGAAATAATATAAAAAAAAAAGGAGAAAAAGTCATGATTAGTAAAGGAAAGATGAATTTAATCTTACTACTTTGCTTAACATCAATTGTAAGCATTGGTTTTTCATCGTGGTCTTTTACTGAAAATGATCCAATAAGCGAAACCATCAATGGTGACTTTGAAGTAGAAAACATTGTAATTAGTGCAGATTACATTTATCTTGATACTACTAAAGGTGATAATAATACTGGAATATCTTGTTTTAAATATACTAATACTGGATACTTAGATGCAGATAGTATTGTAACAGATAGAGGTTATTTAAAAGTTTATTATAAAATCAATCAAAAGAAATGTGCAGAATTTTTTAATAATTTTAAATCTATAAAAGTGAATTTTACTTTAACTTACACAAGTGATACAGCCACATCATTAAATATCTTTAATAATCATTCAGATAATGATGGTGATCGAAGTTTATCATATTCTATAATTACATCATCTACATATACATCAACTGTAGGAAGTGTAAATAATGTAAGTTATGTCTTTGACATAACATTTACGAATTTAATAACTAATTATTCAGCAAATTTAGCTGATGAAATTACTTTAGAAGTAACATATAACTTTTTTGCGACAACAGGAGATTATTTTAGAAATAATTTATATCATGGATTATTTTCAAACGACATTAAATTTGATGTTATTTCTAAAGTAAGTGGAGTAAATTAAGGAGGGGAAATTATGAAAAGTAAAAAATCAATAATTACTTTGTTATCAATTATTTTTCCTTTAATTATTGCTATTGGTTTTTCATCATGGATTATAGTTTATGAAGTAATCGTAAAACCTATATATAATGAACCTATAGGAACATTACTTTCTGATTATTTTGACGCTGAACAAGTAGTAACATATAATGCATCAAGCCAACTTCCTTTACAAAAAGCAGGAACTGAAGAAATACAATCCCTTCAATATAGTTATAAAACATTTGGAAGTAGTGATGAATACGTTGTTGTTGATTCAACAAATCAAATGATTAATGCCGGACATTATGATGTAAAAATTGAGTGCACTGATGCTTCTTTAAATTATATCGAATGTAAAGTTGATTTTACAATTGAAGTTAAAAGTGTTAGAATAAAACAAACCCCAATTTCAGTTGAATATACTAATAATGACGGACAAGATCGTTATTGGGCTGGTATGCAATCAATTATAAAAAGTAATGTTGTGTTTTTAGATAATAATGGCATATATGCAATGCCTGATGACTGCTTTTCTATTACTGGAATGCAAAATGGTGTATATTATTATTCTGTAGATACATCTTATAAGAATTTATATTCATCAACACTTAAAACAACAACAAATATTGCAGGAAGTACGTATCTTGCAACAGTTAAATTAACTAATGATAACTACGCTATAAATGGCAATAATACTGCTATAGTTAAATATAAAACTGTTAAAGTTAATAGCACCTTATACACTATTGAAGATGCTATAAATGAAAAGAGTGATAATAACATTGTTTTATTAGGTGATGAAACTAATTCATCATCATATGTTTTAACATGTTTTTCAAAGATATTAGATACTAATACATATAGTATAAAGAAAAGAAAATTGACAATTCCTTATAATTCTGCTGCTGGTGATTATAAAACGGATTATCAAGATGATAATTCAAGCGATATCGTATATTCTGCATTGCAGATACCAAGCGATATAACCATAAATGTTATGAACACTGCCATCATTAATGTATCTGCACTTATAAAAGCATCTGCAAATGTTACAAGACGTGGTGTTGTTATGAATGATGGAATAATTAATGTCGATGGAGGATGTTATTATAAATCATATGGCTTTACTAAAGGAAGTGGAACAATTAATTTAAAAAATGGTGCCACGGCCTTAGATGTTTTTAGAATATATGACTGGCCTGGAGCTGATGAAGCACTTGATTTAAAAAATGCTAATGCATTTCCTGTTAAACAATGGAGCGTTTATAATATTTCATGTAAAAGTGTTATTTATAATGGAGCAAAATATAATTCGATGTCTTATGTAGTCGTTGTAAGTGGTTTTGGTAAAATTGAGATTAATGATGTGTATGTAGTTGGGGATATAAACACAACAAATTGTTTGTTTAAGCCTTTATCTACTAATCCATCTAGTGGTTATATATTAAAATATGCCACTATTCCTAATGATTCATTTACAAAAAAGAATCAAGTTTACGATGTTAAAAACACAATTGAAATTCATGGAAACTATGAAGATGCAACAGTAAAACTTAACATTAAGTATATTATTAATTATTCTTTTGAAACATCAACATCTTTAGCAATTCCAATTGACTATTATTCAATTGAAATAAAAGATTCTTCAAGTTTAATTCTTTCATCATCATCTTATATTTTGTTAAGTACTAATGCTAGTATATCTGTTGATAATAGTTCTTCTTTAACTATTAATGGTTCCGCATATCTTGCTTGTATGAATAATGGTTTTGTAACTATCAATGGTGAATTAAATGGTACTGGAAAGTTTGGTGGAATAATTAAAACTGATGAAGCTAGTAGTGTATTATCAATTTCAAACTATGGTGTTACAGGTGTTGTTTTAAAAACTAGTTCTACAACACATCAATCATATGATGTAGCAGCCACTGGAAAAATTGGAAGTAATGGTACATATACAGACAATAGTAATTTTTCCACGGGTAGTTTATATTATTCTGAATTAGCAAGTGATAATACATATTATTTTGTTGGAGGAACAAATTTCAATACTTACACTATAAATTATAATACTAATGGCGGAGATGTATTAGCCCCTACTGTAATTTATTCTTTTGATGATTCGTATATTGTAAATTCATCTACATTATCCACTCCTAATAAAATGCATTATGATTTTGTAAATTGGCACTCATCGTCAACGATAAACGATTCAACAATATTTGATTCAACAACCCTAACATCTTCAAATAATTCAATCACAGTATATGCTGAATGGACATTACATACATATAGTTTTGCTTATCAAGCGGGAATTAAAGATGCAGAAGGAAATATCACATATGTAACAAATAATGTTACATTTACTAATAAACTTGAAACATTTACTATTGATGATTTCGTAAGTAGCACACTTTCAATTACAACAACTGCTACATATAATAATATGTTTTTTAATGGTTGGTATGTTGGTGTTGATGATTCAACAAATATTAAAATTAATAGCATAACTATTAGCAATCTTGAATTATTTGTTAGTGAATATGGAGATAATATGGCTATACCATTATTCTGTTATTTTTCTAATGTAAAAGAATATACAATACATTTTGTAGATAATAATAAACCAAATAAAGATCCTAGTGATATACAAGTAATAGAAGGAAGTACATTTGAATTACCAACTTTTAATTCGGAAGCATTTGATAATAATGAAAATTATCCAAAATATTTTGCTGGATGGTATTTAGATTCAAGTTATACTACTGAGGTAACAAGTAATACTATAGATGATTATATTTCTTATGCTAATTCTGAAAGCAAAATTACAATGTATGCAAA
>JALEMY010000172.1 GCA_022767485.1 Erysipelotrichaceae bacterium | reverse complement strand
CAAGTGATAAGTATTATGCACTTAAAAATAATGCACATTCAGGTTCAACAGATTCAAAAGAAATAGTAATGGATGAATATGGAATATCTTCATCTAGTATTGATAGTAACATTGTATGGAAAGTAGGACTAGGAAGCAATGAAAACACTTATACATTATATAATGAGACAATTAATTCTTATTTATCACTAAATAATAAAAATGTTGAAAATATTGAGTTTACAAATACTCCAAGTGAATTTTCTTTGTTTACTAATGGAAGTCAATCATATATTGGTATAAATGATAGAGTATTAATATATAGAACAACTACTGGTTTTTATAAACATTATGGTATAAGTAATCTTGCTAAATCAACTTATGCTAATGAACTATATGTTTATGTTAAATCAACAACAACTGTTGATTATTATGAAAATGTAAATGGAAGAATCAAGTTTGCTGTTGATGATAATATTTCTTCATTATTTAATAATGAAACATTTACATTTGGTATAGAAGTATCAAGCGGTAACAAAACAAAGAATTATATAATTGACAATAACGAACAACCTTATACTATATATCATGAAGATAATAAGTATTATGTTGTAATTGAAATAGGTGATTTTATTAACAATATTGATAGATCAAATACTATATTTACTGTAAAAGCTTTCGTAACATATAATGAAGAAACATATTATTCTACTATAAGTAAATCATATTCAATTATAACAATGATTGAAAAGTATTTGGCTGATTATCCAAGTAGTGACTTTATTCCTACTCTTACAAGTCTATATAATGTATTAACAAAATAAGGAAGCAAAACTATGAAGAAACACTATCAAAAACCTATTATAGAAATAGTAATTTTAGAAACAGAAGATGTATTATCAACTAGTGGAAAACAAGCGTTTGATCCTGATGGATTATTTGAAAAAGAAGCAGATGAGTGGTTTTAATAAAAAAAATGCCTCATAAAGAGACAGTGTTGTAAGCGATGGTAAAGTAAAAACCTCATCCAAGAGTTAATAGCTCACGGGTGAGGTTGTTTTTATTTATGTTCTATGTTTGCGATATAGTTCTTTATCTTTATATTTTTTTCAATCGCATCAACGGATAAATCAATTAAGTTTTTTAAATCATTCAAATTGATTTCTTCATGTTTTGTTTCGTAATGAGCAAAATCATTGCCTATCCATGTTGCTCTTAATAATAGTTCTTTTGTAGCTTCATTAGGAGCGTATTTCTCAACACATTTAGCTAAAGACATATTCTTTATTGTCGTTTCATCCTCTTGATGATATTTAATAGCATAATCTTTAATTAAAAATTCAAACGATCTGCGATAACCTATTCCGACTATTTCAGTGCAACCAGATTGTTCTGCAATATATGCATCGTTGTATATAGAGACAAAAGATGGACTTATTTCCTTAATTTCATTACTGAAATCATGCTTAACCTTGTGACCTCCAATGGTTTCAAAAGGGTATAGTTCATTTTCATAGTAGATCGCCATTGGATTTACTTGATATTTTGAGAAGAATATCTGTTCGCAACATGAGCACTTATAGGTAACGACTATATTTTCCATATCATAAAATCTATATGTAAACTTTTTAACTATAATTGCGTCTATTCCTTTGTCGCAATATGGACAAGTTGTAGGCTTTGATACAATAAATTCTTGACCCTTAATTTTAATTTTGTTCTTTACCATCTTTCGTTGACCTCCTATTCTTTAAAACAATCAATAGTCTGGTTGCTCATAGTTACAAATATAGTGGTCAAACCACTTTCTATACCTTGCACCATTTTTATCATTTGGATAC
>JALEMY010000061.1 GCA_022767485.1 Erysipelotrichaceae bacterium | reverse complement strand
AAAGATTATTCTTTCAAGAAAAAAGTCTGGTGATTATGGCACGGTGGACACACCTGTACCCATCCCGAACACAGAAGTTAAGCACCGTAACGGCGAATGTATCCGTATGGAGAGACTAGCAAGTTGCCGGGCTTTTTTTTTTATTTTATTTATTTAAAAATATGGTATAATTGTATCGTATATATAGGAGTATGATTTTATGGCAAAAGTAATTGTTGGTTTAAGTGGTGGAGTTGATAGTGCAGTTGCGGCATATTTATTAAAAATGCAAGGTTATGAGGTCGTTGGCGCTTTTATGCGTAATTGGGATTCTCAATTAAATAATGATATATTGGGAAATAATTGGACAGGTGATATTTGTCCGCAAGAAGTTGATTATAACGATGCCATTTCAGTTGCTAAAAAGTTAGATATTCCTTTATTAAGAGTCGATTTTATCAAAGAATATTGGGACAATGTTTTTAAATATTTTATTGATGAGTATAAAAAAGGAAGAACACCAAATCCTGATATTATGTGTAATAAATATATTAAATTTGATAGTTTTGCTAAATTTGCTAAAAACAATGGGGCTGACTATATTGCTACTGGACATTATGCAAAAATAATTCATAATGGGGATTATTCCATTTTAAAAAAAGCTTTTGATGATAATAAAGATCAATCATATTTTTTATCTTTTTTAAGTCAAGAACAATTAAAAAATGTTTTATTTCCATTAGCTGATATAAATAAAAGTGAAGTTAGAGAAATAGCTCATAAACTTGATTTATCAATCGCTGATAAAAAAGATTCTACTGGAATTTGCTTTATTGGTGAAAGGAATTTTAAAGAGTTTTTGAAAAACTATATTCCAGCACAAAGTGGTACAATTGTTGATATTGAAACAAATAAAGTAGTTGGCCAACATCAAGGAGTTTTTTACTATACTATTGGACAAAGAAAAGGATTGAATATTGGTGGAATTAAAGGTAGTGATGGTAAAAGCTGGTTTGTAATAAAAAAAGATGTTAAAAATAACATATTATACGTCGCAAAGGGTGACGATACACAATATTTGCTTTGTGATGAAGTATACGTAACCGATTGTAATTTTTTACAAAATATTTCCTATAACAAATTAATTGTTTGTAAAGCAAAATTTAGATATAGACAAAAAGATGTAGAAGTTGAAATTAAAAGAAATGATGATAATACTATAAACGTATATTCTAAAACTTTGTTAAAAGCAGTGACAAATGGTCAAATTGCTTGTTTTTATAATGAAAATGATGAGATGATAGCAGCTGGTATTATTGATAGTATTTTTCGTGAAGGAAAAAGAATTGAGTTAAATTAATATGTACAAGAATGAGCAAATAATAAATGATGATGAAATAGAACTTGAAGGTTTTATTACATATTATAAATATGAAAATGAAAATAATGGTTATCGTATTGCTTCGTTTAAAATTGATGATAATAAGCAAGAACGTTCAATTATTATTGTTGGTTCATTTCCTCATTTTGCGAAAACTGATGCTTTAAAGTTAAAAGGAAAAGTTGTTCATCATAAAAAATATGGACTTCAAGTTGAAGTGCATGAAATAAATTTAAAACTTCCTACAGGACGAGAAAATATAATAAGATTTTTATCATCAAGTAAATTTAAAGGAATTGGTAAAAAATGTGCTACATCAATCTATGAATTTATTCAAGATGATGTTTTGTCGACATTGTTTAATGATGAAAGCATCTATGAAAAAATGTTGATAGAAAGAATTATTACAGAAAAACAAAAAGAATCATTGAAACTCGGATTGAAAGATTTCAATTTTAATACTTCATATTATCAACTTTTAATTCAATATGGTTTTTCATTAAAAAATATTATGAAGATTGAAGCTACTTATGGTGGCGATGTCGATAAGATAATTAACACTAACCCTTATCAGATAGTAGAAGACATTCCAGGAATAGGTTTTAAATATTTGGATAAAATTGCTCTTAACCTTGGCTTTTCATTAGATGATCCAAGAAGAGTAAAAGCAGCAATATTATATACTATATTGAATCTTTGCCATAATAGTGGAGATACTTATACAGATGAAAACACATTGTTTAAATATTTAAAAAAAATAATATCTATAGAAGAAGATTTGTTTTATACATACTTAAATGAATTGATAAATAAAAGAAGAATTATTAAAGAAGATAATTGCTTATATCATTTTTCTTTATATGATAGTGAAAAAAATATTGCTTATTTATTAAAGCCTTTTATATATCGACGTTTAAACACAGATTCACTCAATATAAATTTTGATAATATGATTAATAATATTGAAGATGAAGAAGGTATAATTTATTCAGATGAGCAAAAAGAAGCTATTTATAATGCAGCATGTAATGGATTATATATAATAACTGGTGGACCAGGAACCGGAAAAACAACTATTTTAAATGCCATTATAAAATTACTAAAGATGATATATGGTGAGCAAGCTAATATATCACTTTGTGCTCCTACAGGTAGAGCAAGTAAAAGAATGTCAATTTTAGCTAATCACTATGCATGCACTATCCATCGTTTGTTAAAATGGGATTTACATTCAAATACATTTACTTACAATGCAATGAATAAACTTAAAACTGATGTAATTATCATCGATGAATTTTCTATGGTAGATACATTACTTTTTAATGCGTTATTATCTGGAACTTGTGAAGTTAGTCAAATAATTTTGATTGGTGATGACAATCAAATTCCTTCAGTTGGAGCGGGAAACTTATTATATGATTTATTAAAAATTGAAAAAATAAATAAAATATCTTTATCGCACATTTATAGACAAAGTGAAGGCTCATCAATTGTCGAATTAGCATATCTTATGCGATATAACAAGTTGGATGAATCATTTCGTTTTAATAATGAAGTCATGTTTATAAAAACGCAAAATACAAAAGTATCAAATTTAATCATTAATATATTGGAAAAATTTTTTTCTATCGGTTTAAATTTTGAAAATATACAAGTTATTTTACCAATGTATTCAACAGTTTCAGGAATTGATAACATTAATTCAATTATACAACAATGGTATAATCCTAAAGAAAAAAGCGATGTTGAAATTAAAGTAAATCATCAAGTTTTTCGCATTGGTGATCGTGTGTTACAGTTAAAGAACCAGCCTGAAGACGACATATATAATGGTGATATTGGAGATATTATTGATATTGACTTAGATAAAGAAGAAATTACAGTACGTTTTGAAACTTCATCTTTTGTTAATGATGTTGTTTATAATAAAACCTCATTTAATAATTTAACGCTAGCATATGCAATTTCTATTCATAAATCTCAAGGAAGCGAGTTTGATGTTGTCATCATGTGTGTTTTTAATGATTTTAATTATATGCTTAATAAGCAATTATTATATACTGGTATAACGAGAGCTAAAAGAAAACTTGTATTACTGGGAGATTATCAAGTTTTTATTAAAAAATCACATATTGAAAATTTAAATAAAAGAAAAACAGGTTTAGTTAGTAAAATTCAAGAAATTTTATAATAAAAACAGCAAATTATGTAAAAAATATGTTGGGTGATTAAAAAAATGTGTCAATTTTCTAAAACGATTATTTGTACCATGACTATTATGGCTTTAACCTGTGCTGGAGCTTATATTTATTTGAATGAAACAGATCAATTAAATAGAGTAAAACGTCAATGTTATAATAAGGTTATGGATGTAAAAGATGAAATAAAGAAAAAGATTAAATAGCACCTAAAGCGCAAATTGTTTAAATTTGCGTTTTTTTCTTTATTTTACTTTAGTTTTTATGTATAATAAAAGTGTCTATGAAAAAGAATAAGTATATGGATGATTATAGAGAGAACTTGCTGGTGGAAATAGTTTAAAAGAAATATACTTTGCTACTTTGGAGATGGAACTAATTATTCCCGTTAATCTTACGTTAAAGATAAATCAAGTGCTCGAAAGAGAAGTAGGATGGTACCGCGACTTAGTCGTTCCTACATGTACATTAATGTATAGGAGGTATTTTTTTTATGAGATATTTAAGTAGTAATGAAATTAGAAATATTTGGCTTAATTTTTTTAAAGAAAAAGGACATCATATTGAAGAAGGAGCATCATTAATTCCTGTTAATGATCCGACTTTATTATGGATTAATGCTGGAGTTGCAGCTTTAAAAAAATATTTTGATGGTAGTGTTATTCCTACTAATCCACGAATTTGCAACGTTCAAAAAGCTATTCGTACTAACGATATTGAAAATGTTGGACATACTGCAAGGCATCATACTTTTTTTGAGATGATGGGTAATTTTTCTATTGGCGATTATTTTAAATTTGAAGCGATTGAATTCGCATTTGAATTATTAACTAGTGAGAAATATTTTGCTATCCCATTAGAAAAGTTATATATTACTTATTTTCCTGAAGATAAAGACACATATAATAAATGGGTAATGCTTGGTGTTGATCCATCGCATATGATTCCTTGTGAAGGTAATTTTTGGGAAATTGGGGAAGGTCCTTGTGGCCCTGATAGTGAAATTTTCTTTGATAGAGGAGAAAAATACGATCCAAATAATTTAGGAATAGAATTATTAAAAAACGATATTGAAAACGATAGATATATTGAAATTTGGAATATTGTTTTTTCACAATTTAATTCAAAACCAGGTGTAAAAAGAAGTGATTATAAGGAACTTCCACATAAAAACATCGATACTGGAGCCGGGCTTGAACGTTTTTGTTGTATCATGCAAGATGCAGAAACTAATTATGAAACTGATTTGTTTTATCCAATCATCAAAAAATGTGAATCATTAGCAAAGCATTCATACGTTGATGAATATAAAACTAGTTATAAAATTATCGCTGATCATTTGAGAACTTGTACATTTGCTTTAGCAGATGGTGCATCTTTTTCAAACGAAGGAAGAGGTTATGTATTGCGTAGATTGCTTCGTAGAGCAGTAAGGCATGGTAAAAAATTAGGTATTGAACATGAGTTTTTAGCTTTATTAGTTGATGAAGTAATAAACATTATGAAGGATTTTTATCCATATCTTCTTGAAAAAGCACAATATATTAAAAATTTAATTACAATAGAAGAAAGAAAATTTTTAGAAAAATTAATTGATGGTGAAAAGATTTTAAATGATTTATATAATAAAAATCATTGTATATCTGGAGAAGATGCTTTCTTACTTTACGACACTTATGGATACCCTTTTGAAATTACTTTAGAGTTTGCACAAGAGCATAACATTACCATTGATAAGTCCTCTTTTGATGCAGCGATGAATCGTCAAAAAGAACTTGCAAGAGGTTCAAGAGGAGATCGTAATTCTATGAAATCACAAAATCTTTTAATGATGGATTTTAAGGATAAAAGCGAATTTGTAGGTTATGATACATTGAAAGTATCCAATGCTAAAGTTATAGGAATTTTCAAAGAAGATAATAAAGAATATTTAGTTACTGATAAAACTCCTTTCTATGCTGAAATGGGTGGAGAAATTGGTGATTGTGGTATCATCTATAATAATAATTTTAAAGCGAGCGTTAACGATTGTTTAAAAATGCCAAATGGTCAGCATATGCATTTAATACAAATTATGCAAGGTAGTGTTAATATTGGTGATATTGTTAATCTTGAAGTAAATGAACAAACTCGAAAAAGTATCGAACTTAATCATAGTGCAACACACCTTTTTGATCAAGCACTAAGAGATGTTTTAGGTAATCACGTTTATCAACACGGCTCATTAGTAACTGCAAAAAATATTAGATTTGACTTTAATCATTTTGAAAACGTTTCTAATGAACAACTTTTAGCACTTGAAAATATTGTTAAAGAAAAAATAGCATTAAAACTTGAAGTAAAAAAATATGAACTTCCATTACAAGAAGCTAAAAAAGAAGGATGTATTTCTTTATTTGGTGAAAAATATGGAAATATAGTTCGTATTGTAAATATTGGCGGATACTCTAAAGAATTTTGTGGTGGATGTCATACAAATAACACTGAAAATATTATCGATTTTGCAATTGCTTCAATAGAATCAAAAGGTTCAGGTATTTTCCGTGTTCAAGCCGTTACAGGAAATAATGTTATAGAAAAAATTATTGAATTAAATCAAAATATTTTTGATGAATATGAGATGTTATATAAAAAATATTTGGAATTATTAAGTCAAGCAAATAATGCGAAATTAAATGTTTTAGTGGATAAAGATGTCAACTATGAGAAAGTTAATTCTTACCAGATGATTTTAAATATTAAAAATGCCATTGTTAAACTTAAAGAAAACATTAAATCATTGGATAAAAGTATTAAGAATTCATTAAATGATAAGATGGTTTCATCGTTTGATTATAAAAATGTTGATATTAAAAATATCAATGGCATTAATTTAATTTTCGTTACTTTATCAATTGATGATGGTTCACAAGTTAA
Source organism: Erysipelotrichaceae bacterium (assembly GCA_022767485.1). Taxonomy (GTDB): domain Bacteria; phylum Bacillota_I; class Bacilli_A; order RFN20; family CAG-631; genus CAKPXW01. Next base: position 25,563 of record JALEMY010000061.1, on the reverse strand, counting down.
ACAAATTGCCGATAATTTACAAAATGAACATCCTGATTGTTTAATTTTTGTAATGTCTGTTTCAAATGAAAAAGTTTTGTTTGTAGCAAAAGCTAATAAGGCGATTAATGATAAAGGTATTTTATGTGGTAATCTTGTAAAAAAAGCTGCTATGCTATGTGGTGGTAATGGCGGAGGAAGAAATGACTTCGCTCAAGCTGGTGGCAAAGATGTATTAAAAGCTTGTGAAGTTAAAGCATTAATTGAGGGATTATTATAATGAAAGCAATGGGACTTGATATTGGCAGTGTAACTGTAGGTGTTGCTTTATCTGATGGACTTAAAATGATTGCATCCTCATATACTGTTATTAGATATGAATACGAAAATGATCAATTGTTTACACAAATAATTAAGATTATTGAAGATAATGATGTCGATGAAGTAATTGTTGGTATGCCATATCATATGAATGGTGACTTTAGTGAAGGTTGCGCTAGAACAAAAAGATTTGAAGAAGAGATATTAAAAAGAAAACAAATTAAAATTGTTGAAGTAGATGAAAGGATGTCAACAATTACTGCGCAAAATGCCTTATTGACATTTGATGTATCTCGTAAAAAAAGAAAAAAAGTAGTTGATAAAGTTGCAGCAACTGTCATTTTACAAACATATCTAGATAGAAAATTTTAATTGATAAGGTGATGGAATGAAAGGTTTAAATGCACCTGTTATAAATACTGATAGATTATTTATTAGGCTTGTTGATATTAACGATTATCAAGCGTATTTTAATTTTTGCAGCAAGGCAGAAGTATGTCAGTTTTTATCTTTTAATCCATATAGTAATGTTAATCAAGCAAAAATTGCTATTAATAACATGATTCGCGCTTATTTAGCAGATAGTGATGTTAATTTTTCTATTGTTTTAAAAAAAACAAATGATGTTATTGGATCGATATCTCTTTCATTTAAAAATGACAATAGCGGTGAAGTCGGTTATCTTCTTGATTCAACTTATTGGAATAATAAAATCATGGATGAAGCTTTAAAAGCAATTATTGAAATTTCATTTAATTATTACCAATTGAATTATTTATGTGCATCATTTATCAGTGAAAACGTCGCTAGTGAAAAATTACTATTAAATAATGGTTTTAAGATTATTAAAGTTGAACCAACTTTATTTAAAAAAAATAACAAAGTATATAATTTAGTATATTGTATTAAAGAAAAATGAAAATGAATATTTCATTTTTTTTCTTATTTAAAAGTTGATTAATAATTGTTTACAATTATAATCATAAATGATAAAATTGAAATGTAATGTTTAAAAGTTGTTTTTGCTAAAAAAAGGAGATTTCATATGGCTAAAAAAGAAAATAAATACATTGGTTATATCGTCTTATCATTTATTCCATTGATTGGTATTGCATGGGCAGCAGTAGCAGGAATTAGGCATAATTATTATGTTAATAGTGCAGTTGATGCAGAAGTTAAATTTGAAGCTTTAGTGAAAGAAAAGATTAATTCATTAAATGATGAATATCCAAAAATTAGTGGTGATTTTAATATAACTAGTGCAAGTGTACAATTATATTCTATCGTATTAAATGGCGATAGTGTCACAACTGATCGCTTTTCTCGTACAGTAAAATTATGTGCAAATCCTACAACTCATGATGACAATGGAAAAGTGATAATTGATTCTTTCCAACTTGTTTTTGAATTTTTTATTACAGACCAACAATATACAGATTTATGTGAATATTATACCAATGATTCTATCAAAGAAACAGGTTACAAAGAATATTTATATGAAACATATAATCGTAATAGCCCTAAGAATTCTCCAGTTTATAAATTGCAAGAAGTTTTTTCTACTAATTATACAAATGTTAATTTTTATCAATATGGTGAGGAAGTATTGATTGGAGTGAGTGCACAAACAATCATTGATGCAATCAATGAATTAGGTGATTTAAATTCTTTGAAAGCATCTGATGAACCTGTTTTAAAGCAAATTCAAGAAAATTATAATAATTTACCAGATTTATTTAAGCAAGATGTTACAAATTACGATGTATTACAAGAAGCAATTAATGTTGTTTTACCAGCTAAGAAACTTGAAAATAGCATTTTAAACTTACCAAAGCCAGAAGAAATTGATAGTGTGTTACATGGCTATGATATTGAAACAGCTAACACTGCATATTCTAATCTTTCTGATGAGCAAAAAGAATATATATCTGAAGAAGCTGTAAGCAAATTACAAGCTTGTGTATTTAATTTACCAATTGCTAAAGTTTATAATTACATTAATAAAATTCCTAGTGAAGTAAATGATGAAACAAAGCGTGATTTTAATAAATATGTACAATATTCTGTAAAATATTATAATTTGCTTGAGGATGAACAAAAAGAGGCATTTGATGCCGAAAAATTAGCATATTTGCAACAACGTGTAGACGAATATAACAGCACTGTTGATGATAATAAAAAATTAGTTCTTCAATAATCTATAGGGGATATTTTCCCCTTTTTTAGTTTGCGTACAATGTGTACGTTATGTTTGACTATTTTTGTTTTTTTAAATATAATTATTTAAGGAGGTGCAAGCATGAATAAAATAAATGTTACTGATGCTAGAAAAGATATGAGTGCTTTTTTCGATAGTGTTATTCATGAAAAACCACTTATTTTAAAAAGAAGAAAATATGAGGCTGTTTTAATTGAACGTTCATTATTGCAAATGCTACTTGAATACGCCACTATTAATGTTAATGTAGTGCAAAAAGAAGATAAATGGATTTATCGAGCTAGCGACTTAGATGTATTTGCAGAAGGCGAAAGTAAAATTGAAGCTGAAAATAATTTGTGTAATGAATTAGTAAAATACGCAAACGATGTTTACGATAACTTTATGTTTTATTATTATGGACAAAACATTAAAGTTAAATTGCCATTTATTTTTCATATCTTAAATTGTGAAAGTAATGATGAAGTAAAAGAATTGCTAAGATATCCAAAGAAAAATAAAAAATAAATATTTAATAATAATCATAATTTGCTAACTAATCATTTGATAAAATATCAAATTATGATATTATATAGTTGTTATTTTATTACACTTTGTGTAATCGTCGATGTTTTTATTATAATTAAAGATTGGGAGGAAACCATAAGATGAAAGTTGTTTTAGAAAATTTAACAAAAATATTTCCAAGTAGAACAAAAAATGGTGCGGAAACTGTAGCGGTTGATAACTTCACTTATGAAATTCCAGATGGTAAATTGATTGGCCTTTTAGGCCCATCAGGGTGCGGTAAATCAACTACTTTATTTATGCTTAGTGGTTTATTAAAGCCATCATCTGGTAAAATTTATTTTGGTGATGATGATGTTACAAATTTATCACCTGAAAAACGTGGAGTTGGACTTGTGTTCCAAAATTATGCTTTATATCCTCATATGACTGTAAAGCAAAATATTATGTTCCCACTTCAAAATCAAAAAGTTCCTAAGGCTGAAATTTTACAAAGAACATATGAAGCCGCAAAACTTGTTCAACTTGAAGATTATCTTGAAAGAAAGCCAAATGAATTATCTGGTGGACAACAACAACGTGTTGCAATTGCTCGTGCTTTAGTTAAAAGTCCTAAGGTATTATTACTTGATGAACCTTTAAGTAATTTGGATGCTCGTTTAAGATTACAAACTCGTGAAGAAATTCGCCGTATCCAAAGAGATACTAAAGTTACTACTATTTTCGTAACACATGACCAAGAAGAAGCTATGAGTATTTCGGATATGATTGTTGTTATGAAAAAAGGTGTCGTTCAACAAATTGATGTTCCACAAATTGTTTATGATAATCCAGTTAATTTGTTCGTTGCTAAATTTTTGGGAACTCCACCAATTAATGTATTCGTAGGTAAAATCTTTGATAGAAAATTATATATTGGAAATGAAATGATTATGGATGTTGATGCTTCTAATCAAGAAGTATTTGTAGGTATTCGTCCTGAAGGTTTCATCTATGCTCCAGACGATGGTGTATTAACATGTAATTTATCATCTGTTGAAGTAATGGGTAGAGATAGTTCAATTGTTTCAACTCACGATTGTGCTGAATCTACAAATATTCGCTCAATCATCGATTCTGATATTAAAATTCCTTATGATGCAAAAACTGTTAAATTTAATATTAAGAAGAATAAAATTTTCGTATTTAGAAAAGATAACGAAGAAAGAATTTATTTGAAAGATGAGGACTAAACATGGTAGATTCTCAACATAAATGGAAAGCATGGGTCTATTTAGCTCCTGCATTGATTCTTTTGTTAGTTTTTACTGTATGGCCAATTATTAACACATTTCACTTTGCTTTTTTAAATGACTATAGTTCGCTTGGAAGCAATGGTGGAGAAACATATCAGTTTGGAATAAGTAACTTTACAAAAGTTATTACATACAGAGGATTTTTAACATGTCTTAAAAACACGGCTTTATTATGTGTATTGACTGTTCCTCTATCTTGTTTTTTAGCCCTAATAATTGCCGTATTTTTAAATTCTATAACAAAGTTTTCTAAATTACTTCAAACTATTTTCTTCTTACCATATGTTACCAATACTATTGCAATCGGTATGGTATTTGCTATGATGTTTAATATCGTAGGTTTACGATATCAATCAGATTATGGGAAGTATTGTCAAGATATTATTAACGCTGGTGGTACGCCAAAAGAATTATTCTTAGCTCAAGAAGTAATAAGAGATGGTGTAACATATCAAACTGGTTATACAGCTGATTCTTGGGGTATTATTAATAATTTCTTAACTTTTTTAAAGTTTGATCCAATTATATGGATTAATCAAGGATCCTCATATTCTGCAAATATTGCAGTATTAGTCATCTATATTGTTTGGAATGCTTTACCATTTAAAATATTAATTTTACTTGGAGGACTTCAATCTGTTAACAAGCAATATTATGATGCCGCTAAAATTGATGGCGCTTCAAGATTAACAATATTTGGTAGAATTACAGTTCCTTTACTTTCACCAATGATAGCCTATGTTGTTATCACAGGTTTTATTGGTGGATTTAAAGAATATACAAGTGTAGTAGGTATATATGGTACTTCACTTGGACCTACTGGTGAAGCTGGTAAGTTAAATACGATTGTTGGTTACATCTATGATGCTTTAGCTAAAGCAAATTATGGTGTTGCCTCAGCTGCGTCTTTAATTTTATTCTTAATTATTTTTGCTGTTACTCTTGTTAATTTATATGTTTCAAATAAGAAAGTTCATTACTAGGAGGCAAGAATATGGAAGAAAATAAAGTTAAATTATCAAAATTAAAAGAAAAATATAATAAAAGTCAAAACTTAAATGATATTTTTCATTGGACTTATGTTGCTTTTCTATTCGCTTTTGTTGTATATGTGTTGTTTTTCCTTCTTTCTTATAAGAATGTGTCCAATACAACGTTAACAATTAACATCATATTATTGTCTATTATTTTCCTAGGATTTGTTGTTTTCTTTGTGTTAGATTTATTAAAAAAGAAAGAATTAAAGCAAATTAGAATAGATGGTAAAAATATTGATAGACACTTCAACATTATGATTGAAGAATTTGAATTAAGAAGTATTGAAAGAAATTCAAGAATTACAAAAGCAATAAGTCAAACATTTATTTATGTGTTCTTAGTATTTATTGCAATTATTGTTTTATTCCCATTTTATTGGATGTTGAACTCTTCATTAAAATCACTAGAAGAATACAAACTATCAACTCCAACATTTTGGCCTAAAAATATTTTGTTTTCAAACTATAAAGATGCATATAATACAGCTAATTTAGGTACATTATTCTTAAATACATTATATGTAGGTTTAGTTTCAACAATTTTATCATTGATTATTACTGTAATAACTGCATTTGCATTTGCTCGTTTAGAATTCAAAGGTAAAAATACATTATTTGCTGCATTGCTTGCAACAATGATGATTCCTGGAGAATTATTTACAATTACAAATTATGCAACTGTATCTCAACTAAAATGGACAGGAACATATACAGTATTGATCGTACCATTTTTAGTTTCTGTATTTTATATCTATTTGCTTCGTCAAAATTTCTTACAAATTCCTAATGAATTATATTTAGCTGCAAAAGTTGATGGAACAAGCGATATGAAATATTTATTAAAAGTTATGGTTCCGCTTTCTTTACCAACTTTAATTTCTATTACAATTTTAAAGATGATGGGAGCATGGAACTCGTATGTTTGGCCAAACTTAGTTGCAAATGATGCTGCACACCGTTTAATTACAAATGGTCTTCGAAATTCATTTACCGACTCATCTGGTGATGTAAACTATCCAATTCAAATGGCCGCTGTTGCATTGGTTTCTCTACCACTATTTTTAGTCTTCATATTCTTACGTAAGTATATTATGAAGGGTGTATCTCGTAGTGGTATTAAAGGATAATATAAAGGAAAGGAAAAATATAATGAAAAAAAATCAATCATTACTATCAGCATTATTAATGACATCTTTACTTAGTTTAGGGCTTGCTGCTTGTGGTAACACTAATGATTTATCTTCAAATTCTAGTGATGAAGATAGTAAATTATCTTCTGAAGAAGTTTCATCAGTAGAGGAAAGTTCTTCTGTTGAAGAAAGTTCATCAGTTGAAGAAAGTTCATCAGTTGAAGAAAGCTCATCAGTTGAAGAAAGTTCTAGTGTTGTTGAACAACCTAAATTACAATACGATCCAACTCAACCTGTTACAATTGTTTTTTATTCAACAATGGGTGATTCATTAAAAACTAGCTTTACTCCATATGTTGAAATGTTCCAACAATTATATCCAAATATTACAGTTCAACACGATACTGTTGGTGGATATGATGAAGTTAGAGATCAAATCAAGACTGAACTTGGTACAAATCAAGGACCAAACCTTGCATATTGTTATCCAGACCATGTAGCTTTGTATAATTTATCTGGAAAAGTACAAACATTAGATAAATTTATATACAATACTGAGACTGATGATAATGGTAATTTATTATATGGTTTGACTGAAGAACAATGTAATGATTTCATTGATGGTTATTGGGAAGAAGGTAAATCTTTTGGTAATAACTTAATGTATACATTACCATTTTCTAAGTCTACTGAAGTTTTATATTACAATAAAACTGAATTTGACAATTTAGGATTATCTGTACCTACACATTGGTTTAAAGATGATGCAGGCTTAGATCCTACTACTTCTATGGAATATGTTTGTGAACAATTATTAATTGCTCATCCAAATGATGTACCATTAGGATATGATTCTGAAGCTAACTGGTTTATAACAATGTGTGAACAATATAATTCTCCTTACACATCAACAGATAAATCAAACCACTTCTTATTTGATAATGAAACAAATAGAGAATTCGTTACAAGATTTGCTGATTGGGTAATTAACAAAAACTATGTTACAACACAAGGCATTGAAGGCGCATATACATCAACATTATTTGTTAATGAGGATACATCTAAGAAATCTTCATATATGTCAATTGGTTCATCGGCTGGTGCAACACACCAAGTTCCAGATGGTGATCGTTTTGAAGTAGGTATTGCTCCAATTCCACAAGTTAATGCTGCAAGACCTAGAGTTATCTCTCAAGGCCCTTCAATTTGTATGTTTAAAAAAGCTAATCAACAAGAAGTTGTTGCTTCATGGTTATTCTTACGTTATTTAACTACAAATATTAATGTTCAAGCTGCATTTTCAATGTCTTCTGGATATGTACCTGTAATTGAATCAGTTTACAGAAACGAACTATTCCAAGAATTTTTAGATGGTGCTGATGGAACATCACTTGGTATTGCTGCATTATCGGCAAAAGTATGTAGTGAACAAGCTAATGCTTACTTTACTTCACCTGCATTCGTTGGCTCTTCAGATGCCAGAGATCAAGTTGGAAACTTAATGAAAGCGGCATTTACTGGTACTTCAATTGATGAAGCATTTAAGAATGCTATTGCTGAATGTAACGCTTCAATTTAATTAATAAAGGAAATATATTATGAAAAAAAGTTTTATTGCATTATTAGCATCGTCAGTATTATTAGCTATTAGTGGCTGTAATACTGGTTCAAATAGTGAAGATTTATCGTCAAATGATTCTATTAATGATTCTATAAGTGATACTTCATCTGATAATTCTTCTTCTCAAACAGAAACAAAATTGTATTTTGATACTAGCAAAGACGTATCAATTACTTTCTACCATACTATGAATGGTACATTAATGGAAGTTTTGCAAGCTTCCATTGATTCATTTAATAGAATATATCCAAACATTCATGTTGAAAGTACTTCTGCTGGTGGATACGATGATGTTAGAGACCAAATTAAAACTGCTTTATCTGCTGAAAGTTTACTATGTGATATGGTTTATTGTTATCCTGACCATGTAGCTTTGTATAATCAGGCAAAATCAACTCTTATTTTAGATCGATATATTAACGATACTCAAACTGACGATAATGGTAATTTACTTTACGGTTTAAGTGATACTCAAATAGATGATTTTGTCGATTCATATTGGGAAGAAGGAAAATGCTTTGGTGATGGTCAAATGTACTCACTACCATTTTCTAAATCTTCTGAAGTTATGTTTTATGATAAAGATTTCTTTAAAAACAATAATTTATCTGTTCCTGATCATTGGTTTTCAATTGATGAAAATGATTTTACTTCAATGGAATATGTATGTGAAAGAATTTTACAAATAGATCCTAATTGTTATCCTTTAGGATATGATTCTGAATCTAACTGGTTTATCACATTATGTGAGCAATTAAATTCTGGATATACTTCATCAGGTGAAAATCATTATTTATTCGATAATCAAACAAATCGTGATTTTGTTAAAAAATTAAAAACATGGTATGATGCTAATTACTTTACTACTAAAGCAATTTATGGTCAATACACTTCAAATTTATTTAAAAATCAAGATACATCAAAGCCTCGTTGTTACATGTGTATTGGTTCATCAGCTGGTGCATCTAATCAAGTACCAGATGGATTTACATTTGAAGTTGGTGTTGCAAAAATTCCTCAAATGGATGCAAGTAATGGTAAAGTTATTTCTCAAGGACCAAATGTATGTATTTTTAAAAATAAAGATCCACAAAAAGAAATGGCTTGTTGGTTACTTCTACGTTATTTAACTACTGATATTAATTTCCAAGCTAACTTTTCAATGGTTTCTGGTTATTCTCCAGTAATTGAATCTGTATATAGAAATGAAATTTATCAAGAATTTTTAGATAGTTCTGATGGAGCAGAAAACTTAACTGCTGCTTCTACAAGTGTTGCAAGAGATCAAGAAAATTGGTACTTTACTTCTCCTGCATTTGTCGGATCATCTAATGCTAGAGATCAAGTTGGAAATCTATTAGTTAGTGTATTTTCAAGCACTAACAATGATTATGATGCCATTGTATCTCAAGCATTTAGTAATGTAATGAACGAATTACAATCTAACTAATACGAAAGGGAAACTAAGATGAAAAAGTTTAATAAAAATTTATTATTATTAGTCGCTTTGCTTTTCCTTGCATCATGTAATAACAATTCAAATGTTTCTGATAGTAGTCAAACTAGCGGAAATGAAATATCACAATCATCAGTAGAAGAAAATGATGATTCTAATGAAATATCACAATCATCAGAAGAAGAAAATGATGATTCTAGTGAAATATCAAACTCTGACGAAGTTAATGAATCATCTAGCGAAGAGGCTGTCTTTGTTGACTATGTTTCTCAAACAAAACTTGATTTAACTGATTCAAGTAAGATTACAGCTGAAGTAGAAGTATTACATTATGTTGATGGTGATACTACGCATTTTGTTCCAGTTGGTACTCCATCCGTTTGGATTGAAGATGATTATTTAAAAGCTAGATACAATTCTGTTGATACACCAGAATCAACAGGAAAAGTAGAAAAATGGGGAAAATCTGCTTCTTTATTTACTAAGGATGCCCTAGAATCTGCCCAATCAATTATTTTACAATCTGATACAAATACTTGGAACACTGATACGACTGGTGGCAGATATTTAGTATGGGTTTGGTATCGTGTTGACGAACATTCGGATTATCGTTTATTGAATCTTGAATTGATTCAAAATGGCCTTGCTAAATTAAAAAGTGCCTCATCATACTCTTTATACGATACTTTCTATGCTGCAAATTTACAAGCGATGAATTTAAAATTAAAGTTATATAGCAATGATAAAGACCCTAATTATTATGATGGTAATGCTATTAGTCTTTCTATGAAAGAATTGCGCTTAAATGCTAGCGAATATAAAGATAAGAAGGTATGTGTTGAAGGTTTAGTTACATTATATGATCCATTTAATCATATGGCATATGCTGAGTCATATGATGCCGAAGATGATAGATGGTATGGTATGAATTTTTATGCCGGTTATACAAAGTTTGCTCCATTAGCTTCAGGTAATTATTTAAGGCTTGTTGGAACATTATCCTTTTACGCTCCAGATTCAAATAGTCCAGAATATGGAACATGGCAAGTATCTGGTTTAGCATATTTACCAATGACTCCTGATTATGAAGGAAGTATGAAAATACTTGAAAAAAATGTTGAAGTAGTTGCTCATGAAGTAACTTATGATGATTTATCTACACGCATTGAAAACGAAGGTGATACACTTTCTGTTGGTGAAAAGATAGAATCAACATATGTAACTATGAATAATTTATTAGTAACAAAAGTATATACAACTCAATCAACTAACATAAATTCTAATGGCGCTTTAACTTTGACATGTAAAGATAATGACGGCAATGTTGTTACTGTTAGAACTTCTGTTTTAAAACATGATGACGATACTCTTCTTACAGCAGAAGAGGTTTTAAATAAAAATATTTCTGTGAAGGGTATTGTTACAAAATACAATGGTAAAATTCAAATCCATGTATTTACTTTAAATGAATTAGAAATAGCGTAATTGCAGAAAGGGAAAAGAAATGAAATCATTTAAAAAATTATTAGTTTTATCGTTTTCAACTGTTCTTGCATTTGGTTTAGCTGCATGTAACACTCCAAATGATGGTTCAAGTGAAAACAAATCTGAATCAAGTGATGTTTTTGTGCCTAGTGATAGCGTAAGCGAAGAAGTTTCATCAAGTGAAGAAGTTTCATCAAGTGAAGAAGTTTCATCAAGTGAAGAAGTTTCATCAAGTGAAGAAGTTTCATCAAGCGAAGAAGTTGTTGCTACAACTTATGCAGCAGATGTTGTTGCTCCATATCTAGAAGGTACTTATGGTGGAAAAGATAATGTTAATAAAACTGCTACATTCAAATTACCAACTAGTCCTGTTTGTTACAATGACAATGATGAAGAAGTAGTTTCTACAATCACTTATACTGTTGAATTTGTAAGCGGACCAGTAGAAGATGCAATCACTCTTGGAGAAGTAGATAAAGATGGATTACAAACATTTAATGTTGTTTATGGTGCTGAAACTAATACTGCAGACACTATTATGAAAGTTACAGCAAATATCGTAGTTTCTGAAAATGATACTGCTTCTGTTACTTTTGATTTTGTTGTACCAGAATTTAAGTTTGCAACATTTGCAGAGTTTAAAGAATTAGCTGATAATAAGTCATCAGAAATTGTTAATGCAAAAGGACATATCGTTGCTATTTATAAATCAGGTATTTATTTTGTAAATGAAAATAACGAAGGGTTCTATGCATATTCACCAAAAGATATTTCTTATTCTGATTTTGAAATTGGTGATGAAATTTTAGTTGCCGGTACTGCTACTATTTATAGTAAGCAATATGAATTTAATAGTGGTTGTACAGTTACATTATTAAATGATAAAGCAGATGATTTTGCTGTAACTTATACTGATATTACTGACGTATTTAATTCAGTTACATCAATATCTGATAGTGCATTCGTACCATATCAAAATAGACCAGTATCAGTAAGCGGTGTAACATTTGGTGTAATTGATTCTTCAAACTATTATTATTACTTTACAATCAATGAAACTCAATACTATTTAAGAACTTCAACTTCATTTAATGGATTTACTTCAGCACAAATGACTGAACTTGTATCTGAATGGAATGAAGGTTATAAAGCTAACTTAAAAGGTTTATTATCAATTTATAATGGTAATTATTATTTAACTCCAATTTCTCTTGATGCTATTGAAATTACTGATAGAACTTTATCAGATAGTGCAAAAGTTACTGGCGATTTAAATGCTGTTAGTGGATCATTAAAGGAAATGTATTCGCAAACTCAAAAAGTAACTTTACCAACTACTGGTGATAATGGAACTACTTTATCTTATGAAGTTGTAGCTGGTGATTCTGCAGTATTAAATGGAAATGAGTTAACAATTACTCCAGCAGCTGCTGATGTTACTTATACTATTAAAGTATCTGGTTCATTAAATAATGCAAGCGACGATGCTGAAATTTCATTTACAGTTTTAGGTGTTCAAGATACAACTAATTGTGTAACTTTAGATGTTAATTACCTAGAACTTTCATCATATGCAGCTGGAACAGCTAAAGTTGGAAATTACACATTTGACTATGTTGAACTTGGTAACTATGGTAATGGTATTCAAATGAGAAATAAGAGCGCAGATGGTGGAAATGCATCATCTTTAGCTAACACTGTTGCATTTGATAAACCAATTGCTAATATTACATTAACTTGCAATGCAAGTAAAAATACTTTTGATAATGCTGATGCATTCACATTCTCATTTGGAAATTCTGCTGATGCATTAACTTCTACAGTTAATCTATCTACTGTTAAAGATACTAAAGTTTACACAGTAACTCCTGACGCTGAAACTTACACATTCTTTAAAATGGATTTAAATCTATCTTACTCATTCTATTTTGATTCAATTGTAATCAACTTTGTTAATGAAAATGCTCCAACTGTTTATACAGATGCTGACACTGATGTTACTTTAGGTGACATTACTGTAGCTTATGATGCAACTGGAAAAATATTCTTTGCTTCATTTACAAAAGATGGTTATGGTGGACCAGCTGATGGTTTCTATCACGATGGAAATTATGCTTGGGTTGCTGGACAAACTTGTGGTATTTTTGAATTAGATGCTCAATTTGCAGGATATCCAGCTAAAGTTGAAATTAATGGCGTTGAAGTTGGCGCTTGGACATTATATGACGTTGTATGTCCTACTGGTGTTACAATTGTTACAGGAAGCGTTGAACAAATGCTTCCAGTAGTTAATAGTTTATTTGGACAATCATTTACTACAATGACTGACAATACATTCTTTGAAACTACATTAGTTGATGGAACTTACAATGATAAAGTAGTTGAAGTAGTTAATGGAACTTATACATTAGTTACTCCAGTAGCTCCTTCATCTAATATTACATTAACTAGTGAAACTTTATCATTAACAACATATGAAGAAGCAACAGTTGAAGTTTCTGGCGTTACTTTCTATCATATTAACATTGGTGACTTTGGAGATGGTATTCAAATTAAAAAGAATGTTGGAGTAATGTATAATACTACAGCATTTGCAAAACCAATTGAAAGCATCGTATTTACTTACAGTTCATCACAAACTACTTATAACAATACTGATGCATTATTATTTAATTTTGGTACTACAGCTGATGTTAGTGATTACACTACTACATTATCAACTGTTAAAGACGTTACAGAATATACTGTTACTCCAGATTCTGCAACTTATACTTATTTTAAAATGACTAATAATATTAAGTACACTTTATATTTCGAGTCAATTGTTATTAATTTTGCAGCTTAATTAAATATTATTATTTAGGATGTTTGACTTACATATCTAAGATGCTCAACTTAGGGTGTTAAGTCGACATCCTTTTTTTATCATAAAGATACTATTTATTGAAAATAAATAGAAAATATGAGATAATAGTAAAAATAGGAAGTGAAAGAATGGAAAAGAAAATAACACTTAGAAAGCCAAAATGGCTAAGAAGAATTACATCAGCATTTTTGGATTTAATGATCGCTTTTATTCTTGCACTTTTATTTTCTTTTTTAACAAATCCTATTGTTAATTTAATATACGATGGAGAACAATTATATAAAACATATTGCGATTATGCAGTTTCTACAAAGTTATATATAGTTGATGAGAACAATAATTTAATATTAAATGATAGTATAATTCATTATGATGAAAATTTAACTTATTTTTATCTTCACTGTACTGATAATAAAATTGATGAATATAATGCAAAAAAAAGTGAATCTTCATTATTTTATTTTGATAATGAAAGTCAATCTTATTTAGAAATTCCATATGATTATAACGATGTTGAAAAAAGAAATGAACACGTTAATTTTTATCAGCCAATAAGAGATTATTGTTTAGCAAATTATATCGATAATTATTTAAATTCTATTGATGATTTTAAAAAAGTCTGTGCTTTGTTAAATAAAATTGATTACATTAATTTATTACTTTGTTCATCTCTTTCATTGTTAGTTGTTTATTTACTTATACCAATAATTAATAAAGATGGAAATAGTATAGGAAAGATGGCTTTTAAATTAAAAATTATTTCAAAAATTAATATTGATTTAAAGCCAAGTAAATTACAAATTATTTTTAGACAATTGGTTTTGATTGTTTTTGAATTATTATTGACAATTTCAACAATTGGCTTTTTTGGTATCCCACTTCCATTGGTTCTTATTTTATCAATCGTTTTAATGATTTTTACAAAATATAACCAAACATTCCACGATTTATGTTGTTCTACTATTGTAATTGATAATGAAATCTCAGATAAACCAATAGATGAAGGCAGTAAATATTCGCTAATTTTTTATTATGAAAAGGAGAAATAAAATATGGAAGGAAAGAACATAGTCGCTTCTGTTTATAAACCTGTAAATGCAAAAATGATAAAAAGATTGGCCGCTTTCATTATCGATGCCATATTACTATTAATAGTATCTACAGGCATTTTATATATTTGTTCTGTTAGTAGTTATTATGATACACATTATGATAATTTGCATAATCAATATCGAGAAATAGGCTATGAAATTTATGATGAAGAAAATAAAACATGGAAGATTATTGATGAAAATTATGAAAATTTTGAAGATATAATCAAAGAATATAATAATAATGAAATAATTAAAAAAGAAAATGAATTTTTTTCAAAATTTGTTTTAAATGCTCCACTTTTATCAATTACTATATCTTTACTAATTTTAGAAATTATTATACCTTTAATTTTAAAAAATGGGCAAACGATTGGTATGAAATGTTTTTCTATTGCTTTAATTTCTACAAGTGAAATTAAAGTTAAACCACTTCAAATATTCATTAGAGGATTATTTGGAAAAATAGTGTTACTAGGATTAATTCCTTATATGTGTTTAATCTATTCTTTCTTTAATCCTACAGGAGGTTTATTAGGAACGATATTTTTCTTATTAATAAATATTATAAATTTAATATTTTTATTTTCAACACCAAATAAGACGGCAATTCCTGATAAAATTGGTCAAGTATTTGCAGTTGATGCTACTTCGACAATTTTCTTTAATTCTTTAAAAGATTTACACTTAGCAAGGTCAAAAGAAAGAAAATCATTAGAGTCCAATAAGAAGGTTTACTAATATGGAGTTAAAAAATATTAATTTTAAAAGGAAAATAACTACATATATTTCTTTGTTTCTTACCATATTACTTTTGTCTTTTTTTGTAATGGGTTGGATTTTTTTTAGTAGCCATATTATTATTCGTATTCTACTTATTTTCTCTCTTTTATTTTTATTGTTTTGTTTGTCAAAGTTTTATGTTTATAAAACATATTTAAATATTAAATATAATGTAATAGAATTAACTTTAATTAATAAATTACGATTTAATAAAATTTTAAAAAACGATACTAATAATAGTTTTATTTATAGATTTTATAATAAAAAAGATGTCAATATAAAATCCTCGTTTGAGTTTGTCTTTGATAAATATAATATTTTAGTTAAAGAGTTTTATGTTTCATTAAATAAAAGAATTAATAACAAAAATATTTCTTTATCGTTAAAATATATACAAATTCCTTATGAATTTAATGATGAATTTGCCTTGATATTAAATTATTCATCAGAAAGTGAAAAATATATAGAATATTATTCTTATTTATTTGATAAAAAGAAAGAAATAAATAATAAAACGAACAATAAACAGTATATATGTTTACATAAACAAAACTATGATATTAGACTTTTGGATTTATTAGATAAATTAACAATGTTTCATATGCTAAGTGTAGAAAACAATAAAATCAATATTATTTTCGTTGATGATCGTTCAATCTTTGATTTTAAACTACAAAAAAATATCGATAGTGTGACGATTAATAATTGCCATGA
This sequence comes from Erysipelotrichaceae bacterium, assembly GCA_022767485.1. Taxonomy (GTDB): domain Bacteria; phylum Bacillota_I; class Bacilli_A; order RFN20; family CAG-631; genus CAKPXW01. Next base: position 9,060 of record JALEMY010000061.1, on the reverse strand, counting down.
AAGCTATGAAAAAATAGTTAGGATAATTAAATCTTTTAAAAAAGGAAGTGAAAATAATGTATAAAGAAATTTTAAGATATATTAAAGAATATGATTCTATTATAATAACAAGACACTTGCGACCTGATTTAGATGCATTAGGATCTCAACTAGGTTTAAAACAATTAATTCTTGATAATTTTCCTCATAAAAAAGTATATGCAGTTGGTGATATGTCAAGAAAGTGTTTTTTAGGTGAAATGGACGAAATAGATGATAGTGTTTATGATAATTCATTGCTAATAATTACAGATGTTTCCGTCATAAATATGCTATGTGACATTCCTTATAAGAGAGCAAAGAGCATTATTTGTATCGACCATCATCATAATGAATGCAATATTGAAAACGCCAAAGCTTTTTATAATGTAAAAGCTGCAGCAGCATGTCAAATAATTGCTGAATTTGCTTTTAACAATAATTTATATGTTTCTAATAATAGCGCGATTTGCTTATATACAGGAATTATTTCGGATACAAATCGATTTAATTTTTCTTTATCGAAAGATTTATTTGATGTTTGTGGAAAATTAATTGATTTAGGATTTAATTATTCTGAAATTTATAATATAATTTATAATGAAAAAGTAAGCAATGTCAAAATGAAAGCTTACTTTATGGATAAATTTATTGTCGACGAAAATAAAGTGGCTTACTTAAAAAATGATGCTGCAATATTTAAGCGTTTCCCAGTTGATTTCTTTTCAATATCTCGTGGTATGGTTAATGTTATGGCCAATTTAGATGGAGTTGAAATATGGTGTAATTTTACTCAAGACCCAGAAAATAACAAGATAGTGTGTGAATTTAGAAGCAAAAGAATCCCAATTGTTGAAATAGCAAAAAAATATGGTGGAGGAGGACATTTGCTTGCCTGTGGAGCAACGGTTGATTCATTTGAAGTAGTCGATGAAATTATAAAAGATTTTGATAATTTAGCAAAGGAGTCTTAAATGAATTTTGATATTCTATATGAGAAGATTAAAGAATACGATAAAATTATGATCTTTGGACATGTACGTCCAGATGGTGATTGTTATGGTTCTTTAAATGGCTTAAAGGATATTATTAAAACATCTTTTCCTAAGAAAAGTGTTTTTTGCTTGACTTCTCAAGTAGAATTTTTATCATTTGTTGGTAAAATGGATGATGTTGAAGATGAAGAATTTATCGATTCATTAGCAATTATATGTGACACATCAACTCGTGAAAGAATATGCGATAAAAGATATACGCTATGTAAAGAAAAAATAAAAATTGATCATCATGTTATTATCGATAATTATGGTGATTATAATATTGTTGATGAAGATATTTCTGCAACATCATTATTAATATGTCGATTTTTATTTTCCTATCCTGATTTAAAAATTACACCTAAAGGTGCAAATGCCTTATACACAGGAATAATAACAGATACGAGTAATTTTCGCTATCGTGGTGTAAATCTAGAGACATTTACTCTTGCTGGAAGACTTATTGAAATGGGTGTTGATGTTTCCTTTATTGATAAAAATCTTTCTTCTGAATCATTACGTGCTACTAAATTAAAAGCATTTATTTATCGTTCTTTAAAAGTTACTAAACATGGTGTAGTATATGCAAAACTAACTAAAACGACGATTAAATATTACAATGTTTCATACGATGAAGCTGCATCATTAGTAACACTACTTTCTAATATTAAAGAATGTCCTGTGTGGATTTTGATAATTAATTATCCAAAAGAAATTCGTGTTAGAATTCGTTCAAATGGGCCTGATATAAATAAGCTAGCTGAAAAATATGGTGGGGGAGGTCATCAAAAAGCGGCAGGAACTTCATTAAAATCCTTTAGTAAAGTCAAAAGTTTATTAAAAGATGCAGATGAATTGGTTCGATGTTATAAAGATGATATCCCACACGATTTATGAAAGGAATAAGCAGATGAAAAAGTTAAATATTTTTTTAATATTGTTTTTAAGTTCTTGTAATATAAATATTTTTGATTCTAGTGATGATTCTTTTGATAATAGTAATATCATATCTTCTAACGATAGTAGTGAAAGTTATATTAGTGAATATGATTCATCTGAAAGTGAAAAATTGTCATCAAGTGAAGAAAGTTCTTCTGTTGAAGGAAGTTCATCGGTTGAAGAAAGTTTATCAAGTGAAGAAAGTTCATTTCCAAGTGATAATAATGATATTACTAATAAAGAATATTATAAAGAATTAGTTGATAGGAGTAAAATTTCTTATACAACATATCCTTTAAATGATGAAAATCACGATGTATCAAAACTAGAAATTTTTCAAATTAATGATACGCATGGAGCATATTATGATTCATCAGATTTAATTGGGATTTCTAGAGTTAAAAAATGTATTGAAGAAAATATCGATGATCAATATGCATGTGTTAAAATCGCAAATGGTGATTTAATGCAAGGAACTGCTTTTTCAAATATGTTACTTGGAGAACCTGCAGTAGCATCTTTAAATGAAATGAACTTTGATTGTTTTGTGATTGGCAATCATGAATTTGATTGGGGCATTGATTATCTTAGTGTTTATAAAGATGGAAATGAGGAAAATGGTGAATTACATTGTCCGTTTTTAGGTGCGAATATCGTCGATAAAAACGGTAATAGGCCAAGCTTTATTGAACCATATACAATAGTTAATAAAGGTAATGTAAAAGTTGGCATTTTAGGAATAATAGGTGATGGCTTAGAAAATAGTATTTCTTCTTTATCTTTAAATGGTTATCATTTTACCGACACTATACAAACTGTTAAAACTTATTGTGACATATTAGAAAAACAAGAAAAAGTAGATGTGATAATTTTAGCATCACATGCTCATGATGAAATCAAAAATCAAGAATATGTTAATTCTAACAAAATTGATTGTATAATTAATGGACATGATCATCAAAAGATTGAAGAGTTTGTAACGAGATATGATGATGTAAAGGTACCAGTTGTTGAATCTAACACGAAAAATATTACAATTGGTAAAGTTGAATTATCCCTTGATGATAATAAACAAATGAGTAAATATTCAATATCTCATTTTTATGGTAGTAATTATAGTGAAGACAGCAATTTAAAAAACATTATGGAAACATATTATGAAGTAGTCGAAGTTTATCAAAATAGCGTTATAGGCTATTCTAGTAAAGAATTATTAAAGAAAGATATTGCTGTTTCAACTTGTAATTATTTAAATGAAAAATATAATGCAGATTTGTCATTCATTAATACAGCTGGTGTAAGAGCTAATGTATCAAATGGAAATATTACTAATGCTTCTATTTACGAAGTATTTCCTTTTGATAATGAAATCTATATTACTTTTATATCTGGTAAAGATTTAAAATCAATGATTCCAATTGCCAATACAACATATTATTATTTTGATAATAATAGATATGGTAATTCTACTACCTATAGTTTTTCATCGATTAAAGAAGATGAAATTTATAAAGTTATAACTGTTGATTATGTTGCCACTAAAGATTATATGATACCATATTTTAACGATTCTAATGGATTAATTAAGACAGGTGATTATATTAGAGATTGTGCAATTGAAAATGTTATACAAAATTTTAAAAAATAATCAAAAAAGGTAGATATTTTTAATAATTTGTGATACAATTTTAAGGCATAATATGGAGGTGTGAATTATGAGAGATAGTTTCATTTTAAAATGCACTGTTTGTGGTGAAGAAAATTATTTAGCTAACAAAAATAAACGTTTACATCCAGATAGAGTTGAATATCAAAAATATTGTCCAAGATGTAACAAAAAGACAGCTCACAAAGAAAAGAAATAATCTATGAAAATTGATAAACTTATCCTTGGTGAATTTAAAACAAATTGCTACGTTGTTTCTCATAATAATACTGCATTTGTTATTGATCCAGCATGTGATGGTGAAAATATTGATTCATATTTAAGAAAAAACAAATATAATTTAGTCGCAATTTTCTTAACTCATGGTCATCAAGATCATATTGGGGCAGTTGATTATTTATATAATTTATATAAATGTAAAATAATAGCTCATTATAATGATCGAGGAATCATCACTGGTCTTGTCCCAAGCAAAGTTTTGCAAATTCCTTCATTAAAAGGTGTTAAAGTAAACTCACCTATTAAATATTTTGATGGTGAATTTAATACTTTTAACATTGATGGTGTGATTGTCGATGCTATTTTAACTGCCGGACATACTGAAGGATCTGTAACATACGTGTTAAGAAATTATAAGCGAATTTTCTCTGGAGATACAGTTTTTAAAGATAGTGTTGGTAGATATGATTTACCTACATCAAATTTAGCAGAACTTAAGAAATCCATTTCACTTTATAAGACATTTAAAGATGAATGTAAAATACATCCAGGACATGGTAATTCGACAACAATTGCTGATGAAAAAGCAAATAATGAATTTTTTAAGTATTAATAAATTAAATCACCCAAAAATAATTATGGGTGATTTTTTTGTTATATTTAATTAAAAACCTAATCATCATAATATTTGGTTTATTTTTTTCATATTTATTATTAAATTTGCATATTTATTTTCAATTAACTAACATAGAAATAAATGATTTTTATTTGCATTTTTTTCAAAAAGATTTTTATAATGTTTTAATATTGTTATTAATTTATATTTTTATTTATTATATTTTATCGTTGATTAATTATTTGATTTCATCATATTCTTTTACTAATTATTATTCATTTATTGTCGCTTTAATTATTTCTGCATTACATAGTTATATTTTATTGATTAATGATATTTCAATAGATATTGTAAGTTATATTTCTTTAACTAGCATAGAAATATTTTTATCGTATTTTATTAATTATTCAACAAAATATGAAAATAGCAACAAAATCTTGCCTTAAACGTCATTTTAAGATATAATAATTTCGTTATAGAAGGAGAATTATTATGGTTATATCAAATGAATTAAAACCTGGAAATTATTTTATGTATGATGGCAATTTATATGTTGTTTTAGACACATTACACAACAAAACAGCTATGGCAAAAATGGTCATCAAATTAAAAACTAAGAATTTAAGAACTGGAGCAATTACAAATTTATCATTATCTGGCGGTGAAAAAGTTGAAGATGTTAGAATTGATAAACAACCAATGTCATATTTATATGATGATGGTGATTCAGTTGTATTTATGAATCAAGAAACATATGAACAAATATCTATTTCAAAAACTAGATTGGAAGAGGAACTTAAGTTTTTAGTAGCTGATCTTCAAGTAGAAATTGTTTCATATGAAGGCGAAGTATTAGATATTAATTTACCAGCAAAAGTTGCTTTAGAAATTACTCATACAGAACCTGGTGTATCTGGTGATACACAAACTAGAGCATTAAAAGATGCAACATGTGAAACAGGTTTATTAATTAAAGTGCCATTGTTCATTGAACAAGGCGAAAAAGTATGGGTTAAGACAGAAGATGGCTCATACGATTCAAGAGCTAACTAATTTATTACATTAAAGTGTTATGAGAAATCATAACATTTTTTTTGTCATATTTACTACTTGTAGATTATATAATGTAATGAAATATAAAGGTGGGTATTTATGAAAAAACAAGTAATTTCTTTTTTAGCATTATTTGGGTTAGTGTTTGTATTATCAATTTATTATGTTTTGCTTCCAACAAATTTATTTATTAAAAGTAATAATATCGATGATAATAAGGTAATCAATGTCAATATGACTGTCGATGAAACATCAAACTTATTTTTTGCAACACTAAATAGTAAATTAAATAAAAAACATAATGATACAATTTATAATTATGAATCTATCGTAGCTTCATCTAGCCAAAGTAATGAAGAAAAAGAAACAGCTTTAAATAATTTATCTTTTGAATATAAAATTATTCAAAGCGAAGAACAAATTGTTTCATTAATCAAAGAAAAAGGGTATACAAATGCGTATGTTGAATACCAAGAAGATATGATTAAAGTAATTGTTCAAGCTCAAAGTTTAAATAATGAAGAAGCTGCTATGATTATCAGTTTGGTGATTGAAAGTAGCATAGGAAATCTTCTCCCTGAAGTTGAATACGTAGCATAAATTAATGGTTGTAATTAGCAAATTACAACCTTTTTTTTTACCTTAATTTATTGTATAATAAATTAAATAAAGCAAGAAAGGTATTATAATATGGAAGAAGCTATTATACAAGAAATAAGTAAAAATTTAAAAATATCTATTAAGCAAACTGAAGCTGTTTTACAAATGCTTGAAGAGGGAAATACAATTCCTTTTATAGCACGTTATCGTAAAGAACAAACAGGTGGTTTAGAAGAAGTAACAATAAATGAAATTCAAAAAGTATATCAATATGAATGTGATTTAAAGGCCCGTAAAGACGCTGTAATAAGACTTATTGATGAAAAAGGGCTATTGACTGATGAATTGAAAAATCAAATTCTAGAGGCTAAAAAACTTGTTGAAATCGAAGATTTATATCGCCCATTTAAAGAAAAGAAAAAAACTAAAGCAACTGAAGCGATTAATATGGGACTTCAAGGACTTGCTGATTATATAATGGAGCAAAAAGAGAATTATAATGTTAAGCTTGAAGCAGAGAAATATTTAAATGATAAAGTGACATCTGTAGATGAAGCAGTGATGAATGCTTTATATATTATTGCTGAAAAAATTTCTGATAATGCTGATGTTAGAAAATGGATCAGAAATTATATATTTTCATCGGGTTTTATTGTATCAAAAGTAAAAAAAGGCGCGCAATCTTTAGATGAAAAGAAAACTTATGAAATATATTATGATTACAAAGAACAAATTTCAACAGTTAAAGCACATAGATTATTAGCTATGAATCGTGGCCAGGATGAAAAGATTTTAACATTGTCATTTACTTATGATGATAATGTTATTTTGCAACACATCGAAAATGTCTATGTACACTGTAAAAATCCACAAATTGTTGCATTATATAAAATTACAATAAAAGATTCGTTTAATCGTTTAATTGCCCCATCTGTTGAAAGAGAAATTTATTCAGCCTTATTTGATGATGCTTGTAATATTGCAATTTCTATATTTGGAAAAAATGCTAAACAATTATTACTTCAATCACCAATTAAAAATAAGATGGTTTTAGGTGTTGACCCTGGTTATCGTACTGGTTGTAAGCTTGCTGTAGTTAACTCAACAGGAAAGTTTGTTGATAAATTTAAAATGTTTCCTCATAATGGCAAAAAAGAATGGGATGAAGCTATTAATCTTGTAGTTAGCGTATGCAAAAAATATGATATTGACATCATTGCTATAGGAAATGGAACTGCTTCAAGAGAAACTGAAAAGTTAATTATCGAAGCTATTTCAAAATTAGATAAAAAAATTCAATATGCATTAGTATCAGAAGCAGGTGCATCAGTATATTCTGCAAGCGAAGAAGCAAGAAAGGAATTCCCAGATTTTCATGTAGAAGAAAGAAGTGCAGTATCAATTGCAAGAAGAATTATCGACCCATTAGCAGAACTTGTTAAAATCGATCCAAAATCAATTGGAGTAGGGCAATACCAACATGATGTTAATCAAAAGAAACTTGATGAAGAATTAACGTATGTGGTAACATCTGCTGTAAATACTGTTGGCGTAGATTTAAATACTGCTTCTAATTCTTTATTAAAATATGTTTCTGGTTTAAATGGTTTTGTAGCTAATAACATTGTTAAATATAGAGATCAACATGGAACATTTACTTCAAGAGAAGAGTTGTTGAATGTTTCAAGATTAAATGAGCAAGTATATCAACAAGCTGCAGGATTCTTGCGAGTTAAAGATGGAATTAATCCATTAGATGCTACAGGAATACACCCTGAAAGTTATTTTATAGCTAATAGAATAATGGAAGATTTCAAAATTGACTTTGATGATTTAGGAACAGCAGTTGTTGGCCTAAAACTTAGAGATTTTGACATGAACAAATATATTAAAGAATTAAAAACTGATACTTATACTTTAGAAGATGTAATAAAATATTTAAAGACACCAGGCCTTGATCCTCGAGATGAATTTGACAAACCATTATTAAAAAGCGATGTGGTAAGATTTGAAGATTTAAACCCAGGTGATGAGCTTGAAGGAACAGTAAGAAATATTATAGACTTTGGTGCTTTTATTGATATTGGTATTGCAGATAAAGAAGGTCATAAAATTGATGGTCTAGTTCATATTTCTAAAATTACAAATAAATATATAAAGCATCCAATTGATGTATTGCATATTGGACAAATTGTTAAAGTATGGGTTTTATCTGTTGATCAAATCAAAAGAAGAATTCAATTAACTATGATTAATCCTGAAAAAGAATAATTGTACATTAATATCATAAAGTATAAAAAGTAATTAAAATATAATATGTATATAAATTTCATTATGTACATAATGTAATATTTTAAGAAATATTGTTAAAATTGATATTTTACAAAAAAAGTAGTTTGAATCAAAAATGAGACAGACTACTTTTTCTTTATTATAAATGCCTTAATTTTAAAAATAATTGTTTGAATAAATTAATCGAATTTAAGTATTTTAATCAATCATTTTACATAATATATATTATGCGAAGTGTTTTATATTTTGCTTTAATGCCTTAAACCTTTAGGATAATGATTCTTTAATGAATTATTTACATGTTTTACCCACCCTAATGCTAAATTTTTATAACATACAATTTGATATCCACTCTTTCCTTCTTTATAAAGATCTAATCCTTTAAGATATTTCTTAGCTTCATCTTCATCTAATGAAATAAAATTGTTTTTAAATATGTTATTATACATAGCTAAAGCGTGTAAAGGATAGCAAACATCTTTTTTAACTTCTACTAATTCCAAACCATATCGTTTGATTTTAACATTATTTAAATCTATTTTTATAAAAGGAGCATAACAATAATTATTTTTAAATTTAATTATATCTTTTTTATCATATGAAAAATAATTATTTAAAAA
>JALEMY010000059.1 GCA_022767485.1 Erysipelotrichaceae bacterium | reverse complement strand
AAAATAAAATTCCACCAAAGACAAAATAATCGTTATGGAGGTAATCAAAAACACCAGATTCATCAGAATAAATATATATATCCATGTTTCATCCTCCTTAATTATAAAAAAAAAGCCACATTGTGGCTCCCTATGGCCGATGCCAACACATGACACTTAAACGCTCAGTTCGGTACCATAGGTATACAGCATAGTTTCCTATCTGCATTATTATTATATGCATTTATTTTATAATTGTCAACTTTTTAATTATTTTTACAAATTTTGGAAATTTTTTGATTAAAGTTCCAAGTATCATCGATCGTACCTACCAATATATTATTTGTAAAAATAGCAATAAAAAATAAAAAAGACATTTATGCAAGATAAATGTCGCGTTTTACAAGATGGTGCGCCTGAAGGGACTTGAACCCCCACACCGAAGTACCAGATCCTAAGTCTGGCGCGTCTGCCAGTTCCGCCACAGGCGCACTGAAATAAAAAAATGGTGCCGACTATAGGAATCGAACCCACAACCTACTGATTACAAGTCAGTTGCTCTACCAATTGAGCTAAGTCGGCAAGTATAAATGGTGACCAGTACGGGATTCGAACCCGTGAAGTGCATGCGTGAAAGGCATGTGAGTTAAGCCGCTTCTCCAACTGGCCAATTAAATGGCGCCTTGTGAGAGACTCGAACTCACGACACCGCGGTTAACAGCCGCGTGCTCTACCGGCTGAGCTAACAAGGCACCTCGCTACTTTCTAGCGCTACATTATGATAACATATTGGAGATAACTCCGCAAGAAAAAAATGTAAAAATTGTAAAAATATTCATTATCAATTTAATAGATAACTTTTTTAAACGATTTTTTTATTATCTATACAATAATTCAAGTAGAGAATTGATTTCATAAGTTGGAATTATTTCACTATTATTATCTTTCCATGAATCATTTAGCCAACAGGTATCAATATTACAATTTTTCCCAAGTTTAATATCGCTAGTTAGTGAATCACCAATAATCAATGATGCTTTAACATCTAAATCATTTAATACATCTTTCATTTTGTTAAAAAATTCAATAGAAGGCTTATTATAGCCTAATGATTCTGAAATAAAACTATATAAGAAAAATTCATTCATTTTTGCCTTTTTCATTCTTTTTTCTTGTGTTGCCTTAACACCATTTGTTATTGCATAAATCTTATAATCTTTTTTTAAAGCTTGTAAGACAAAACGAGCATTTTTCTTCACATAGCATTGCTTATTTAAATATTTTCTATAAATATCTTCAAATTCACTAGCACTAATATTTATTTTATAAATTGGTAAGAATTCTTCAAATCTTTTTATCAAACACTCATCTCTTGTAATTATTTTCTTTTCAACCATTTGCCAATATTTAATATTAATTTTATGATAGCATTGAAGCATATTATCGTTTGCGATAATATTTTGTGTTTTAAGAGCTAAAGTTAAAGCTCTTTTTTCTGATTTTTGAAAATCTAAAATAGTGTCATCGATATCAAAAAACAAATTTTTATAACGTTTTATAAAGCACAATTCATCTAATGTTATTTTCTTATTTAAATAAAATATTACTCCATTATTATCTTTTTTTAATTCGTTGTAACAAAAAAGCTTTGCAAAGCTATCTTGATATATTTTGCTTTTTTTAGCAATAAAAGAAAATGATATTGTTTGATTTATATATGTTAATGTTCCAACAATAGCATTATCAACATTTAACGAATAGCAACTCTTACTATTTTTTTTTATACATAATCTATCTTGTTTTATCATTTTTTCTCACCTTTTACTATTTTAGCATGATTTTGTTACATTTAAGTCACATTTTTGCTATTTTTTTTAAATATAATGTTTACATTTTTTAAAGCAATGATATAATATTAGTTGACAAGTCCCATAAATATTTGTCTTGAAAAAGGTAAAGTTGTAGCTTTACCTTTTCTTATTATAAGGAAAACATATGGAAATAATAAATATAAAAGATCATAAAGAATTAATTAATAAAGCCGCTAAATGGTTTTCAAGCAAATGGAATATACCACAAGAAGAATATATTAATAGCATGAATGAATCATTAAATACTAAAAATCATGTTCCACAATGGTATTTATGCCTTGATAACGAACAAATTGTCGGTGGACTTGGCGTGATAGAAAATGATTTTCATGAAAGAAAAGATTTAACGCCTAATGTTTGCGCAGTCTTTGTAGAAGAGCCATATAGAAATCAAAAAATTGCGGGCAGATTATTAAATTATGCCTGTGAAGATATGGCTAAAAATGGTATTGATACCTTATATTTAGTCACTAATCACACATCATTTTACCAACGATATGGTTGGAAATATTATTGAGGTGTAAAATGTGATGGCGATGATTATATGTCTTTTATGTATATTCATAAAAAAGGATTGTGAAGTAAAATTTAACTAAGTAAATAATTACAACAACAATCCTTGATTATTATCCTATCTTTTTTAGAATTTCTCGAGCTATTTTAACACCATTTGCCCCAGCTTGAGCAAGACCTCTTGTAATACCAGCTCCATCTCCACCAACATATAAATTAGCAATTTTTGTTTCAAAGTTTTCATTGCAAGCGATGCGATCACTATAAAACTTGGCTTCTACACCATAAAATAACGTATGGTCATTGGCAATACCTGGAGTAACATAATTCAATGCATCAATCATTTCAATTAATGACTGCATTGTTTTATAAGGTAAAATTAATCCTAAATCACCAGGTACTGCTTCTTTTAATGTTGGTTTTACAAATCCTTCATCGATTCTTTTCTTAGTTGAGCGTCTACCAGCTTTAATATCACCATATTTTTGTACAATGACAGAGCCACCACTAAGCTTATTTGCTAAAGAACTAATTTCTTCAGCATATTCATTTGGATCTTTAAATGGTTCGGAAAATTCATGTGAAACCAATAAAGCAAAATTAGTATTATTACTTCCAAGTTCAATCGAATGATATGAATGACCATTGCAAACCATTATACCATTATGATTTTCAATTACTACATGTCCACTAGGGTTTGAACAAAATGTTCTAACTTGAGTTCCAACCGAAGTATTATAAATGAATTTTCCTTCGTATAAATAACGGTTTATATCATCCATAATAATATTATTTGTTTCAACACGCACACCAATATCAACTCTATTGTTAGTTACTTCAACACCATGATTTGTCATTGTTTGTGAAAGCCATTGAGCACCAGGACGTCC
>JALEMY010000154.1 GCA_022767485.1 Erysipelotrichaceae bacterium | reverse complement strand
GAGCATACTACTAAGTTCGCATTCGTCGATGAATTTTAAAATTGAGTAAAGTCTTAAAACTTTTTCTGTAGTGTTCCTGTTGAAGTTTGCGTTATCGGCTATCCTATTGATATCAATCTTCCTCAAATCAAACATCAACTTCCCCTCCTTTAAATGTTAGTTTTCTAAGGTTTCCATAAGCATAAATTCCCCATTCAGAATTAAATACTAAGAAAGATTTATCATTTGGAACTAAATATCCTTTGTTGGATAAGACTCCTTTAGCTTTACATTTATCAAAGAAGTTATCGCTTAAACGAAGATCCTCTTTGAAATATGACAAAACATATCCGACTTTGCGATAAAGAACTTCCTTATCATATACTTCTAACATCTCAAACAGTTTCTTTTCTTTTACTCTATGAATAAGTTCAAGACACTTTACTAATTCTTCTGCATCCATTACCTTGCCAAGCATGTTAATTGAATCGATTATTGTTCTTTCAATAGTTGCGACTCTCACTCCCTGGATTACATCAACTTGTACCAAACTATTAGTTAGAAAGTTTTTGTAGTTGTATTCATTATAGGAGAATTCGGTGAATCTCTTTGTTGAACACACTTGAACTTCAAAATATGATTGATTATAGAATCCGTAGAACTCAAATGCAGAATGAAAAGATAGGAATGAATCATCAGTGATTTTTGAGGCTATATCATATCGGCTTGCATAATCATCTCCAGTAGAAAAATTGATGCATGTATAAAGGTTGCGCTTTATTCGATGAACACTTCCTTCTTTTATCATGGCATTTAGATTTTTTGATACTAACACAGTGTTCCCTATGATTTGTGATGCATCTTTGAAGGTAAATGCTGGAATCATTGATAGTTTTTGATAATACTTCATGATATTTCCTCCTTCTTTATGTGCATTATACATTATTTGTGGTTTTTATGTCAAGTTATCTACCTTTTATGGCTTATTATAATCATATTTTCCCACAAATCACCTTTTTTATATTTACTATCATAATACAATAATGTCATTTTCACAACTTTATCTAGTTAAATAGTATTATATAAAAAAAGATTGTAACTTCATATACTTGAAATTACAATCTAAAAATATAGCTATCATTTGTTAAATAATTGTTTACTACCATCACTAAACGTATATTCGTATTGCTTATTATTATCATCACTGATTTCTTTAATATGGAAAAATCCTATTTCCCCATCGATATTATATTTTACTTTTATTACATCTTTATTATCTTTTTCTTCACGCTTTAAAGTATACTTTCCTTTATAATCACCTTGTATAAACTTGATTTCATATTCTGTTTCAACTTTATTATTTTTGATTTCTCTTTCAAATTCAACTGA
>JALEMY010000050.1 GCA_022767485.1 Erysipelotrichaceae bacterium | reverse complement strand
CTTAAAAATAATTCGTGTATATGATCAAGCCGTTCCTATTATAAATCAAACAAGACCATTAATTGGCAATATTAAAACAACTTTTAAAGTCGCCAAAGCATTTAAAAGATTTTCAAATGAATCCTCTCTTGAAAAAGCTTTCGACAATCTACCTGATTTTCAAGAAGACATCAAAGAAAATAAAAAAGAAGAATTTTCTTCAGGAGAACCATTTTACCCTAAAAATTAACAATTAACTATGCTATAATAAAATAAAGAGGTAGAACATGAAAACTAAAATAATAAAACCTTATGGATTCTGCTTAGGTGTTGAAAATGTTATTAAACAAATAAATGAGATAATAAATAAACATCAAAATGAAAAAATCTATTGCTTAGGGCAAATTGTTCATAATGATAAAGTAATCCAAAATCTAATACAAAAAGGTGTTATTTTTCTTTATGGCGATAAAAGACAAGAAATATTAAATTTAAATGAAGGTGTCGTAGTTTTTTCTGCACATGGCAGTGATGAATCATTAATAAAATTAGCTAAAGACAAAGGGCTTATCGTCTATGACTTTGCCTGCCCTTTTGTCAAAAAAGAATTTCAAATAATAAAAGATTATATTAATAAAGAATATGATGTCATTTATATAGGTATTAAAAATCATGAAGAAACCATTGCTGCTTTATCTATTTCTGATAAAATTACCTTTGTTGAAACAATAGACGATGTTAAAAACATCAATTTGTCAAATGATAAAATAATGGTTATTAATCAAACTACATTATCGATAATTAAATTACAAGCTATCTTTGATGCTATAAAAGAAAAATGTCCAAATGTTTTAATAATTGATGAAATATGTAATTCAACAAGACTTCGTCAATCATTTTTATTAGAACTAACAAAAAATGTTGATGGCATTATTATCGTTGGTGATAAAACATCTAATAATACAAAATCTTTGTATTTAACAGCAGTTAATAAAGGTTTTGATACTATCATGATCGATGATGTTAAGCAACTTAATGATAACTGGTTTATTAATAAAGATAACATCAATATTCTTTCTGGAGCCTCAACACCAAAAGAAGTTGTTGATGATGTATACGAATACATTAATAAAAAATATAATTAGATTATATAATATTTATCGATAAAACCATTAAATATTTACTTGGCGCTCAATCATTTATATATGGTTGTGTATTTTTTTGGTTATAATGAGACATTTAATCTTTATAGTCTAATAAAAACCCATAACGTCCTATATTTTCGTCGTGAGTAAGTTGCGAAGGAAATGAATACTTCTATGTTCGTGATATCACAGGAAATATTAACAAAATCATTGATGAAGAAGGCAGGTGTGTGGTACCATATACTTACGATGCATGGGGCAATTTCAATAAAACAATATATATTGATTGTTATGTGTCTCATCGTAATCCATTTGTATATAAAGGCTATTTCTTTGACGAAGAAACTAATTGGTATTATTTAAAATCAAGATATTATGATCCGTCAATTAGAAGATTTATTAATGCAGATGATTGTGCGTATTTAGACAATCAATCATTAAATGGAATTAACCTTTATAGTTACTGTGGAAATAATCCAATTCTTGGATATGACCCTGATGGTACTTGGAGTAGGAAGAGGTTTTGGTGTGTCGTTGCTGTGGTTGCCATTGCTGCAGTGGTAGTGGCTGCGACTATTGCGACTGCTGGAGCAGTTGCCTCAGCTGTTCCTGCCTTAGCTACGGTTGCCACTACAGTAGCCACTAAAGTAACTGTGGCCGCAATTGTTACTGCCGTTAACGTAACCGTTGCTGCTTGTAATGATTCTGTTGTAGCTTATGATTTTTCGTTATCTGCTGGGTTTATAGATAATCGTAAGATAGGCAAAACAATATTATTTGATTTTGAAAATGAAAGGACTGAAATATATAATCATTCAGGAAGATTCGCCGGATATTCAATGGGAATTAATTTCAGTTATACTGCTTCATTTGTTGGAAACTATTATGATGAAGGCGACTATAAGGGTGATTTTTTCTTTACTGGTACCACTTATATGGGGTGTGGCATTGATGCATGTTGGACTCCAGATGATGAAAGTGGGGCTTACGCAATAGGAATAACTGTTGGAACAGGAAAAGGACTTGGAGGATATTATGGTTATGATGTTTATACATATGATGGAGGCTATAATTGGTAGCATAATCTTCCAAAAAACAGAAAGAATTTATTCTACAATTATTAAGTATGTAATTTAATAAAATACTACACTGATAATAAAATTATTAAAAAGACTATTGTAATAAGTTATCTCAAAAAACAGAAATATCAAGCACATTATATATTTATTTTAATACCTAATAATATATATTAATCAAAGATTTGCACAATTTTTAACGCTTGTATTTTAGATAATCTAGCCGATAGCATGACTATAAACTGCTAAGAAAGGAATTAATGAATTTAACCAATTCATTATATGGAATAATTTTATGAAATTTGATTATGAATACTATAAATCTATGTTGCTAACAAACCCCCTTATATGGGTAATAATCTCTGTGGTAGCAATAATTATTGCTCTTATTAAAATCTTTTTTACAAAAAGTAAATCTAATGATGCGCCTAAAAAAAAGTTTTTATTAAGAAAAACTTATATGATTTGTCTTCTTTTAATTGCTGTAATATTTTCAACTACGGAGATATGGGGAAGACTCAAATATGGTATCTACTTGTTACATGAAGAGCCTCAAGATGCCCTAGTAGTAGAAGGTGAAATTGAAAACATTGTAACTATTAAAAATCCACAGTATCATACCTATAAGAGTATTAAAGGAGAAGAATTCGAAAAGTACTCTAATCTAGAACGCGATGCCCAAATTATTACAATATCAGGAAATGACTATTATTTTATGATTAAAGGTGATTTAATGGTTGGTGATTATGTTAAAATTAGTTATTTACCAAAAAGCACAATAGTATTAGAAGTAACTATTATTTATTCAGAAGAATTAACTATTAATTAAAAAAGCATTATTATACAAGAAAGCATATTTAAGTTAAAGTGCTTTCTTGTTTATCAAAAGTTTCTTTATAGTTTATTTTAGAAAGGAATTAATGAATTTAACCAATTCATTATATGGAATAATTTTATGAAATTTGATTATGATCTTTACAAACGCGAATTATTTATTACACCAATTAAAGGCATTGTTCTTGTTTGTGCTTGTATAGCGTTTTACCCTTACCTTTTTATTAAAATTATAAAGAATGAAACAGTGATATTAGTTTACGGATGTGTTATATTTTTTATTTTTATACTTTATGTTTTACTTGATGTTTTAGGAAAATTTAAATATGGAATAAAATTAAAAAATGAAACTATAAATGATGCTTTATCCATAACAGGTACAATAGATAAAATTAGCACAATAAAAACTCCTTTTCCACATATGTATAAAATTGCGCCTTTAAACGATGTTAAAGCTCAAATTATTACAATATCAAATAGTAAATACTATATTATGCAAAAAGGGGAACTAAAAATTGGTGATTATGTTTATGTTAATTATTTACCCAAAAGTACAATAGTATTAGAAGTAAATATCATCGATGATGCTAATGTGCAAAATAAAAGCTTTAACTAAATAAATCATTATAAATATATAAAAAAATTGGGCTCTATAAACAAATAATTGGTAAAAAGTTGGTATGAGCTTAAAAATCATATATTAAAAAAGTTGGTAAGGAAGGTAAGACCGAACAGGATTACCTTCCTTTTTTGTTATATTTTTATAGGAGCATAATTTCTCAAAATATATAAGATTCTGTTCCTGAATCATCTATTTTAAATTCTTTAATGTCTAGGTCTTCAAAACCTAGCACTTTTAGTGTATTATTTATGTGTACCACTCCTCTCGTTTAATGTTCGGTCAAAAACATTATAACAAGTGGTACTTTTCTTTATAAACAAAAAGTTGGTACATACCAACCATTTGTTTATATGATTGTTTTATAACAACGTTTTATTTATAGAACCAAAAATTGTAGATTGCTCTACAATTTTTTCTATTATACTTCTCTTTCTTTTCTACCAAGATAAATATCTAACTCTTTTTTCATTTCTTCTGGAATGACTTTATTAACAGGAAAATTAACACTATTTATCATTCTATTAGCAAACATATTGATGAATTCACATGTCTTATAAAATGTATTTTCATCGATAAAATCTACAACATCTTTTCTACTATGAATTTCCATTCCTCCTTTAGCAGAAATACGAGCAAAGGAAATAGAAGGGACTCCCTTATCAGCAAAAGGTGTTGAATCAGATGAATAAACACCTTGTGATGCTTTAATATTAAAGCCTACTTCGTTACCCATATAGTTTATATAATCTACTAAAGCTTTTTCGCTAGTACAACAAGCGATATCTTTTCCAATTAACACACCAGTCATATCGACATTGATACATAGCTTATAATCTTTTAATTCCTCTTCATGTACTTTAACATAATTTGTCGAGCCTAAAAGTCCCATTTCCTCGCTACCACACCAAATGAACTTTAATGTTCTTTTAGCTCTATGTTTTTTAAAATAATCTAGCGCTTGTAAAATAGTTAATGAACCTGTAGCATTATCGTATGCTCCTTGCGAAAAAGCAACTGAATCATAATGTGCTGTAAAACATACAATTTCATTTTTCTTACTTGTCCCTTTAATTGTAGCAACAACGTTATGTGATATCTTTTTACATTCACTTTGTAATAAAGTTAAAGTAACTTCTTTTACATTTTCTTTAAGCAAACTTTCAACATCTTTTAAACGCATACAAACACCTGGTATTTTACCATGTTTATAATGCCTTTCTCTAAGTGACATTTTTTCTAAATCAGTCTTATCTAATTCATCATATATAGAGCCACTACAGCAAATAAAACCACTACAATTTTTCTCACATAATAATTTATATGTTTTATACATCATTCGTGAAAAAACTAAAGCAATCTTACCTTTTAATGAATCAAAAGTAGCAATTTTATCATCACTTTCAATTATTACTAGTTGACCAGTTATTCCATCCCTTATTGTTTCGCCACTCATTCCGACACCAGTAACTTCATATTCTTTATTATTAGCTAGTAAACTAGCTTTTTTTATTTCATAACCATCAACTTCAAATTCTTCAAGATGAGCATCAACATTTAACTTTTTACATTCATCTAGTAGTATATTTGCTACTTTTTCTTCTTCTTTACTTCCCCCTGGTCTTTCAAAAGAAATCTTTTTTAATAAAGCAAAACTTTCATATTTTTCCATAACTAACTCCTTTAATATCTTACACTATTTAATATATCAAAATAACTAGGAATACCCCAATACTTTTTCGCAACTAGAGTTTCTAGTTCATCAACATGAGTTCTAAGTTCTTTCATAGCACTTAATAATGTTTTATTAGCAATGCTTGCTTTTTCAAAAACATCTTCGCTTGCATAACATTTATTAATCTGAGCGTTGATTCTTTTTTCAACAAGGTGAACTTGTTCACAAAGTGTCGATATTTTCTTTAATTTTTCGCTTTCTAAATCATGCTTTAATGATAAATTTGCTATTTTATTAATTTCATCAGCTAAAAAACTTTTATATTTAAATACTCCTGGAAGTATAGTGCGATTTAACATATCAATCATTGTTTCAGCTTCTATTAAAATACTTTTATAATAATTTTCAACTATTACTTCTTGACGAGCCATTAATTCTCTTTTACTAAAAATATGATATTTTTCAAATAAATCAACATTTTTTGAATTTAGCATGCAAGGAATTGCTTCCATTGTATCTTTTAAATTATATAAGCCTCTTTCTTTTGCTTCTTTTACCCAAGACGTAGAATATCCATTACCGTTATAAACAACTCTTTTATGCTTTCCATATTCTTCCTTAATAATATTCAATGCAGCTTCTGTAACATTGCTTGAATGCTCAAGAATTGTTGCAAATTCATCTAAAACACTAGCAACAATTGTATTTAATACCATATTAGGTGTGGCAATTGATTGCATTGATCCAACCATTCTAAATTCAAATTTATTACCAGTAAAGGCAAATGGTGATGTTCTATTTCTATCTGATGTATCCTTTATTAATTCTGGTATAAAAGGTACATGAAGTTTGATTTTTTCTTTAATGTGAGCATGATAATCTTTGCCTGATTCAATAGATGATAAAATACTTGTTAATTCATCACCTAAGAAAATAGATACGATTGCAGGAGGTGCTTCATTTGCTCCAAGTCGATTATCATTACTTGCACTTGCAATTGAAAGTCTTAATAAATCACTATGCAAATCAACTGCTTTGATAATCGCTGTAATTAATAGTAAAAAACGAATATTACCTTGAGGATTTTTTCCAGGTTCTAATAAATTTTCGTTTTTAGTAGCAAGTGACCAGTTGTTATGTTTTCCACTACCATTGATATATTCAAATGGCTTTTCATGAAGTAAACATATCATATCATATTCTAATGCTGTCTCTTTCATAATACTCATAACTAATTGATTGTTATCAGTAGCAACATTTGCATATGTATAAACTGAAGCAAGTTCATGTTGAGCAGGAGCTACTTCGTTATGTTCTGTTTTACTATAAATACCAACAGCCCACAACTTTTCATTGACACTGGCCATATATTTTGCAACACGTGATGGAATATTTGCAAAGTAATGATCATCAAGTTCTTGGCCTTTAGCCATTTTTGCCCCAAATAAAGTTCTTCCACAATTGATCAAATCTTCTCTTTGTTCATAGACACTTTTATCGATTAAAAAATATTCTTGTTCTGTACCTACAGTTGTAAAAACTTCATTACTTTCACCAAATAGTTTGACTATTCTTTTAGCGTGAGTATTTAAAACA
>JALEMY010000040.1 GCA_022767485.1 Erysipelotrichaceae bacterium | reverse complement strand
AATTATGATTAATGAAGTTAATAAAGATATTGTTGATTGAGCTGTACCAACAGCGTTAACACATAATTTATTGTAATTTGACAACATTAAGGTATCTACGCTAGATAATAAATTAATTAAGAGTAATTCTAAAAATATTGGAATAAATAATTTTATTAATTTTTTGAATATTGTTTTATCTTGTTTTTTATTTTGCATTGCTTGAGTTTCCATTTGTAATAATCACTACACCATTTCCATCGATAATCCCATCAAAAGGAGATTTCGTTATTAAGTTAATATATCCATCAAAATCATTTATATGAATTTTTTTATCTTTAAAATTTAAAATAATATAGATGCTTTCTCCATTGATAAATCTTTTGAACTTTAAATATTCCTTCGTTTCAAAAAATTTAATATCTCCATATTTTAAGCAAGGTAATTTTTTAAGTTTGATAAGTTTCTTAACTAGATTAAAACTATCTTGATGATATTTTTCATCAAATATCATACCTCTTCGACAATCAGGATCTTTTCCACCTTCCATCATTTTTTCATCACCATAATATAAAATTGGTGAACCAGGTAAGGTGAATAATAATGTCATCGCTTGTATGAATTTATTCTTATCATGATTAATAGCATTATAAATTCTATCAGTATCGTGAGAGCCAACTAAAATATTTGAATTATGATAATAAGTTAATGAGCTTTCTCCTCTTTCTCTTTCGATAATAGTAATGAATTCTTCTATACTAAATTTATTTGTTAAAAGTCCTCTAATCGCATCAAAATATGTATAATTCATTATAGAATCAAACTCATCTCCACGTAGATAAGTTGAAGAATCATACCATATTTCACCCATGATTAAACAATCTGGATTTATACTTTTACATAATTTTCTAAATGCTTTCCAAAAGTCGTGAGTTACTTCATTTGCTACATCAAGACGATAACCATCTATATGGAATTCTTCTAGATAATATCTACTTACATTAAATAAATATTTACGACAATCTTTGTTACGCGTATTTAATTTAGGCATTCCAGGGTAAAATGAAAAACTTAAATAATCAGAAGGTAATTTCATTTCCACAGGAAATTTTTTAATAAAATACCAATCTTTGTATTTGGACTTATCTTGTTTTTGTAGAATATCTTTAAAAGCAAAGAATTGTGTTGAGGTATGATTAAATACTAAATCTAATATTATTTTTATACCATTTTCATGTAACTTTTGAACCAAAGATTTAAATTCTTCCTTCGAGCCCAGTAATGGATCAATTACCATATAATCAACTGAATCATATCTATGGGATGAATTAGCTAAAAATATAGGAGTTAAATAAATTGCATCTATGCCTAAAGCTTTTAAATATGGTATTTGTTGTTCAATCCCTTTAATGCTTCCGTTGGTTCTTGTATTAGATTGCATAGGTACTTGATTCCAAGATAAAGAATATTGTAAATCAGTAGGAGCAAAACGCTCAGGAAATATTTGATAAATAATAGCACCTTTTGCCCAAGAAGGAGTCTTAAAGTATGATGCATTTTCTTGGTGTAAAACCATAATAAACATTGACATTGTATCAGTTGGTTCATGATCATAAAATTTATAATTACCGTAATATTTTTTTTCATTTTCATTTTCTAATAAAAAGAAATATGCACAAGCAATCATTTCTACATCTTGATTTTCCAAATATCTCATTGAATCAAAATGTTTTGCTACTTCCTGATTATCACAAACATTTAGAAAGTCATCTATTTTTTTATTTATACCATGCAATGTTATCTTATCTGGAATTATACCTTCGTAATAATCATTTCTTGATGTAGATGCTACTTTTTTACAATCTACATAAAAAACTTCACTTGGAATACCAGGCATATTCTTTTCGCGGAAATATTTTTCCATAAATCCAATACGAACTTTGGTGCAATCATTTTTCTTCGTAATTATTTTTAATATATAATGGTGATCATCGACTTTATAATGAAAAGCCTCATTTAAATAATGGAGAATAGAACTCAATTCCATAAACTCACCTACTTTTTATAATATAATTATATTGACATTTTAGAGACTTTTATATAATAATAAAGATATATTTTATAATTATTCTGAGGTTTTATATGG
Organism: Erysipelotrichaceae bacterium; assembly: GCA_022767485.1. Taxonomy (GTDB): domain Bacteria; phylum Bacillota_I; class Bacilli_A; order RFN20; family CAG-631; genus CAKPXW01. The sequence continues at coordinate 1,263 of JALEMY010000040.1, read as the reverse complement.
AAAAGTTTGTTGATGAAAAATTACATGAATTAACTAAACATGGTGAAGACGAGTTTCCTATTGCTTTATATGGAGATTCTTACTATTTATATGGAAATCGTTTTTATTATTCACATTATCATGAAGAAATAGAAATATTATTCGTTGTACAAGGAGAAATCAGTGTAGATGTTAATGAAAACACTTATCGCATCAAAAAAGGAGATATACTTTTTATAAATTCAAATAATCTTCACTGGATTAAACATCATCTAGACGAAGAAGCTAAAGTAGAACCCCTATTATTTTCACCTAAAATTTTAAGAAATAACATTTTATCTTATAAAACTGATGATATTATAAACAATATTTTAAATACGAATTTCGAAGCTTTAATAATAAAAGATGAAAAAATTTTTAATGATTTATGTAATCTTAAAAATTCAAAGAAGAATAATCAAAAACTAATTGAACTAGATTATTTATTAGTAATATATGAAATCATAAATTATATATATAAAAACAAAGAACTTATTGAAGTCAAAAATCAAGGAAAGAAAAACGAAAACTTATTAAAAGTTTTAAATTATATTTATCAAAATTATTCATCCCAAATAAAAGTAGAAAACCTGGCTTCAATTATGGGATTATCTGAAGGAGAAACTTCAAGAACTTTTAAAAAACTAACTGGTCAATCTCCTATGGATTATGTAATTCACTATAGAATAAAGATAGCAACAATTCTATTAAAAAACACATCAAAATCCATTACAGACATTGCTTTTGAAGTTGGTTTTTCATCTTCAAATTACTTTACAATTGCTTTTAAAAAAATTACTGGTTTAACACCATCTGAATATAAAAAACATACTTCAGTTTCTTTATAAACTAAATATTATAATTAAGACTATTCCTAAAGTTAAAAGACCAAGACCCAGTAATGATTTCTTTGAAAATTTTTCCTTTAAAAAATCAAAAAAATAACATCAAAAAACTGGGGTCAGGATTGATTTCTCAACCCGAGAAAACCCCAGTAGATTTTAAAGTACCATTTTAAAGTACCTTTTAAAATTTTATTGCTGCAAAAAAGGCTGCGCTTCATTTTGCGCAACCTTAATTTGTTTTTTATTATTTTGCAAAGAATCTACGAATTAAATCTTTTGAATATTCACAGGTTTCTTCCATATCGCCAAAGGCCATAACCTCTCCAGCAAAATATGTATTCTTTTTACCTTGTAAAGCTTCAACTTTTTCATACCATCCGTCAGCATAATCTTTGCTTGT
>JALEMY010000001.1 GCA_022767485.1 Erysipelotrichaceae bacterium | reverse complement strand
TAACTTCTGTTGATAAAATATCTTCATAAGTTGCACTCATGCTACCAACAACATCAAATTCTACTTCATATACTCCACTAAATTCTATATTAAAGGCAACTAAATAATCGTTTTCAATTGTTAATTGAATACTAGAATAATTTATTGAATCAAGGCCTAATGTTTCAGCAGATAAAAGAATATTTCCAACTTTTTCTAGTGCTTCATCCTTACAAACTAGCGTATTAGAAACAGCTTTAAAGTCAACAGACGATAAACCTTGATATTCATTTGGTGAAACAAATGCCGTTTGATAATCTTCATAACTTGAAGTAAAAAAGTCCTCGTTATTAATATCTTGATGTGTCCAATTAGTATTATCAGTCGTTGTATAAAGTCTTACATAATCATCAAAATATTCTAGATAATACATCAAACTATCACCATCATAATCAGAAAATACTTGGCATTTATTTTGATCATATAATTCAACTAGCGAATAATTTGAAGTTAGTGATGCTTCACCATAACTAAATTCAATATTTCCATTTTCATAGTATGATAAATTAGAATAATCATTATTCATAACTTTATTCAAATCGACATTTACCACTTCTTCTTCTGATGAACTTTCTACAATTGAAGAACTTGCTTCGCCTGAGGAACTTTCTACAATTGAGGAACTTTCTACAATTGAAGAACTTTCTTCAACTGATGAGCTTTCTACAATTGATGAACTTTCCTCTACTGATGAACTTTCGCTATCCGTTGGCACATTATTACATCCACTAATGCTCATTACTACTAATAGCAAGTATAATAAGTTTCTTTTTTTATTCATAGTTATAACCTCCCTAAAAATATATATTAAATATATTTATGGAATATTTTAGCTCAAAAATAATAAAAAGTAAAATGTTATTATAAAAAATAATACGATGCTTCCTTTTATCGATAAGTTAATTATTTTTTTTAGTAATAATTCACAAAAATAGCATTTTCTATTATAATAATAAGTAAGAAATAAAGTATAGGATGGTATGTTATTATGAAGTATAAATTAAATAATTCTTTTATGATGATGGCGATTAAAGAAGCTAAAAAAGGGATAAGTAAAGGTCATGGAGGGCCTTTTGGTGCAATTATTGTTAAAGATAATATAGTAATTTCTAAAGGACATAATGAAGTTATAAAAAATAACGATCCAACATGTCATGGTGAAATTATGGCTATTCATAAAGCTTGTAAAAAACTCAATAGTTTTGATTTAAGTGGATGTGTTATTTATACTACTGGAGAACCATGTCCAATGTGTCTTGCTGCTATTTTATGGGCAAATATTGATAAGGTATATTATGGTTGTAATATTAAAGATACAGAGGCAATCGGTTTTAGAGATTCTAAGTTTTTTGCTTTTGCTAATGATAAACAAGCTAAAAGTGAGTTTTTACACGAACTTAATCGCAACGAATGTTTAAAACTATATGAAGATTATCGTAAAATCGAAGGAAAAGTGAATTACTAGTTATGAAAAAAATATTTAATGATTTTAAAAATGGTGTATTAGAAGTCTTTGCTGGTAAAGCAAATGATGATAATCTTTTTAAATTAAATGGCAAAGTCCATTTAAAAAAAGCAATATTATTTGGTATTCAACATGTTTTAGCAATGTTTATTGCTAATATAACCCCATTAATTTTAGTTTTTTCATCCCTTGGTATTTTATCTTCTCCTATTGCGACAAATGCTATGTTAAGTGCGATGTTTATGGCAGGCTTTGGTACAATTTTACAAGTATTAATTGGTGCGCGTCTTCCAATAGTAATTGGTACTTCCTTTACTTTTGTTGGTGTATTTACAACTATTGGTATTTCTGAAGGCGGAGGAATTAATGCTTATTATACGATACTTGGTTCCATATTTATCGGAGGAATAATTACAACATTTTGTTGCTTTTTTATCAAATGGTGGGGAAAATTAATAAAAAGTATTGTTCCTTGTGTTGTCGTATTAGGTATCGGCTTAAGCTTAATGAAAAGTGGAGCAACACAATTCCTTGGAGGTAATGATGCTTTTTTGCAAAGTAATACGATACCTTATTATCTATATATCATCGTAGCTTTAATAACACTTACTTCAACTGTTTTATGGCAGTTATTTGCTAAAAATTCTCTTAAAAGTTTAAATATCATTTTTGGAATATTTATCGGCTATATCGTCTGTTTATTTATTCCTAACATGATTGATTTTTCTTCCTTACAAATAAATTCTATTAATGATGTATTATCTTTTCCTCATTTTATAGATTTTTCTAAATTAAGATTTAAAGCTATTCCTATTATCTTAACAACAATTTGCTTTTTAATGGCAGTAGTTGAAGGAATTGGTGATGTTAACGCTTTATGTATCGATGCTATAAATAGAAAACCAACACAAAGAGAAATAAGCGGAGTATTAGTTTGCGATGGCTTCAATTCGTTTTTATGTTCGTTTTTTGGTTGTTTACCTCTTACTACCTTCGCTCAAAATGTTGGAATAGTAACTCAAAGTAAAGTTACTAATCGCTTCACAATATTTATTGGTGCACTCTTTTTAATTATTACATCTTTTTGTCCTTTTATAGCTTCATTTTTAACAACCATTCCTGAATGTGTTTTAGGTGGTGTTATGATTATCTTATTTGGCTCTATTATCATCGTTGGAATGAAAATGTGTGCTAAAGCAACTTTTAGCGATAAAAACGTCTTAATTTTAGCAATTTCCTTTTGCTTAGGTTTTGGTATTACATTGGTTAGTGATTTTTATACTTTCTTAGAAAACAATAATTTAGGATATATTAGTGTTTTATTATCTAACAATGTCTTAAATATGTTTGTTATCTCATTTATCTTATCTTGGTTACTTCCTGATAATATGAATCTTTCTTTATTTAAAAAAAATAAAAAATAAATAAAAAAAAATGAAGTGTAATGCTTCATTTTTAATTTTGCGTACTTGCCTCATCGTATTCATCAATTTTTTCTTTTAAAACATTTAAAGCTCTTAAAGTAACATTCATTGAAACTTTTTCTTTATCGATTTTATCATAGTATGTTTTACAACGCGGTAAATCATTGTTTACAAACATATTAAACGAATATAAAATGTTGATAAAATTAGCGTATCGATCAACATTTTTACGAATGTTAACATCGTTATAATAAGCTTCATAGTAAGCTTGAATATTTTCGAATTGATTATTTGAAAATTCAAGGCATGATTTCCAAAAGTTGATCATAGGAAATGATTCAGGTTTTGGAAAATTATAAATAGTCTCTTTCATTTTTTCTAAATCATCCAAACAAAAATATGATAAGATGATTAAATAATCATAGTAATATTTCCTATCAGCAATAAACAAAATATTTTTTTCTTTTTTCATATTTGCATATGAAATTAGTTCTTGATATTTATTCAAAGCAATCAATTCATCAATCTTTTGGTTGTCTTTTTTGCAATAAAAGAATATTACTAAAAATATTATCATGATGATAACCATTATAAACAAACAAAAGTACTGTGCGATTATTTTTATAATAGATGAAGTATTTATAAAGCGTAATAATACCCATACTATAGCACTTATAAAAAATATATAACCTAACGCTTTTAAAGATTTGCTCATAAAAGTCCTCCTATAATGGCTTTTGCTTAATCTGACTATAATTTCTAGGATATCTTAAAATAATGCTTCCTGTTTTTTTAAAAAACAAGTTGCATGAGGAAGCTATATTGCTTTCTTTTACTAATTCCATATTGCAGATTTTCATAGCTTTACTAGCTTCTAATAATTCCTCTTGGGCTTTTTTCCCTTTCATTGCGATTAAAAGGCCATTTACTTTGACCATTTGTGAAACGATTTCAAGTAAGATATTAAGTCTTGCTACTGCTCTTGCTGTAACAATATCATAACATTCGCGATTCACACGAGAAGCATCTTCACTACGCATTATTTTAAGTTCAACATTTTCTAAATGTAGTTTAGCAATTACTAATCTTAAAAAATCCATACGTTTTGTTAAAGGATCAATTATCGTAAGCTTCATACTAGGAAAAATTATTTTTAAAGGAATTGAAGGAAAACCGGCTCCTGCTCCAACATCGCATAGACTACAATTTGAAAAATCATTATCAAAAGCAATAGTTAAAGAATCGAAAAAATGTCTTTCGTAAATATCTTCATCTTTGACAGCTGTTAAATCCATAACTTTATTATAGTAAACAAGCATGTCAAAATACATTTGAAATTGTTCTTCCATTTTTTCAGTCAAAATTATATTATGCTTAGCTAATTCTTCTTTAAATTTTATTTTGTCCATATTATCTTAGTTTTAAATATACCATTAAGACACTAATATCTGCAGGATTTACTCCAGAAATACGTGAAGCTTGCCCTATGGTTTCAGGTCTTATTTCTTTTAGTTTTTGTCTTGCTTCAATAGCTAGATGATTGACATCATCATAATTTATATCAGATGGAATTTTATGTCTTTCAAGACGTTCTTGCTCCATTGCTTCTTTTTCTTGCTTTTTTAAATATCCTTCATACTTTACTTGTATTTCAACTTCGTTGATAACATCTTCCGCATAATTTTGACTTAAAGTATCAAGTTTTGACATTTCAAGTAACGATAAATTAGGTCTTTTTATTAAATCATATAAACTAGTACCTATAATATTATCTTCATAACCTTTTTCCTTAGCATATGATACAATTTTACTATCTTTTTTTATCTTAAAAGATTTAGCTTCATTCATTAGCTTTTCGATATTTTCTTTTTTACAAACAAAAGCATCATATGATTTTTTATCAAGTAAACCAACATCATAACCATATTTAGAAAGTCTTAAATCCGCGTTATCATGTCTTAATAATAATCTATATTCTGAACGAGAAGTTAAAAGCCTATAAGGTTCATTTGTTCCTTTAGTTACTAAATCATCGATCATCAAACCAATATAGGATTCATTTCTTTTTAAAATAAGTGGCTCTTTGTTTGTTATTTTTCTTACAGCATTAATTCCCGCAATTATACCTTGTCCTGCTGCTTCTTCATATCCTGAAGTGCCATTTATTTGTCCAGCTGTAAATAAATTTTCAATAAGTTTAGTTTCTAATGATAGCTTTAATTGTGTAGGATAGATAGCATCATATTCTATAGCATAAGCATATTTGATGATTTTAGCATCTTTAAGTCCTGGTAAAGAATGAATCATTTTTTCTTGAACATCAATAGGCATCGATGTTGAAAAACCTTGAACATAAATAGAATCATTGCTTCTAGATTCAGGTTCTAAAAATAATTGATGTCTTTCCTTATCAGCAAAACGAACTATTTTATCTTCAATAGAAGGACAATATCTAGGTCCTCTTCCTTTTACATTGCCAGAATACATTGCTGATTTATTTAAATTGTCTTGAATAATCTTTTTTGTTTCATCTGTAGTATGTATTAGATAACAAGGTATTTGCTCTTCTTCTTTAATCGCTTTTATATTAGAAAAAGAAAAGGCTAGATTACCAGGTGTTCCATATTGAACTTCTGAAAAAGAAAAATCGATCGAATCTTTTTTTACTCTAGGAGGAGTCCCAGTTTTTAATCGAAGCAATTTAAAACCTAAAGACTTTAAATATGGTGATAATCCAATAGCACTTCTTTGCCCAAAAGGACCTTCTTGTTTGATATCATGTCCTATTAAAATAGTTGATTGTAAATATGTTCCTGTCGTTAAAATAGTGGCTTTTGCATATATTTTTTCATCTTTTTCTGTAATTACTCCTAAGCAACGATTATCAGAGACAATTAAACTTGTAATCATGATTTCTTTAATCGTTACATTTTTATTACTTTTCAAGACATTTTGCATATATGGAGAATATAATTTTTTATCAATTTGAGCTCTTAAACATTGCACCCCTGGCCCTTTTGCTGTATTTAACATTTTCATTTGGATACAAACATCATCGGTAGTTTTACCCATTTGCCCTCCAAGGGCATCGATTTCGCGCACAACAACACCCTTCGCTGGTCCACCAATTGAAGGGTTACAAGGCGTTTGGCCAATGTTATTAATATCTAATGTTAGCAAACATGCTTTATATCCCATATTAGCAACAGCAAGTGTCGCTTCAATACCAGCATGTCCTCCTCCAACAATTATTACATCAAATTCATTCATACACATACCTTCTATGCTTCTTTGTTTACTTTATCAATTACTCTTGTAATAGCTACATTATAATCTATTTCTTCTTTTACGTTTTCTTTTCTAGTTTTATATTCTACAATACCTTCACTAGCTCTTTTTCCAACTACAATAATAAGTGGAATACCAATTAAATCAAAATCTTTAAATTTAAAGCCTGGTTTAGCATCGCGATCATCTAGTATAACTTCCACTTTATTTGCCTTTAATGTTTCATATATTTCATCTGCTAGTTTCTTTTGATTTTCATCCTTATAATTAACAGGAATGATAACCGCGTGATATGGAGCAACATTAAGTGGCCAAATAATACCATTTTCATCGTGATTTTGCTCGATTATTGCTGACATTGTTCTACTTACACCAATACCATAACAGCCCATAACCATAGGAACTTCTACACCTTTTTCATTTAAATATGTACAACTCATTGCAGAAGAATATTTTGTTTTTAATTTAAAGATTTGGCCGATTTCAATTCCTCTTTCTTTCTTTAAAGGCTTTTTGCAAATAGGACATGGCATATTTTCGCTAACATCTTTTAAATCGACAATTTTATAAGCTTTAAAATCACGATTAATATTGACATTTTTAATATGCATGTTTGTCTTATTAGCACCAACAATCATATTTTTCATTTTAGCAAGTTCGCTATCAACATATACATCCATTTTAGAATTGATAGGTCCAATAAAACCTTCAACACTTCCATATTTTTCAATTTCTTCTCTAGTTGATAAATAAACTTCATGTTCAGCAGCGTTTAATGCATTGCAAACTTTAATAAAGTTTACTTCCCTATCACCACGAATTAAAAATAATGATGGCTTGTTTGAAACAGAATAAACGACAGCCTTTGCTATATCTTTTTTACTAACATTTAAATAATTAGCAACTTCTTCTATTGTTTTTTTATCGATAGTTTCTACTTCTTCAAGTTCTAACTCTTCTTCATCATTTTTATATGTATCATCTAAAGTTGTAGCTTTTTCCTCATCTGCAGCATAGCCACAATCACAATAAATAATATTTGATTCTCCAATATCAGAAAGAGCCATAAATTGATGTGATTCACTGCCACCAATAGCACCAGTATCAGCTTCAACTACTTGATAGTTGATATGAAGTCTTGTAAAAATATTTGAATATGTTTGATACATATTTTTATAAGACACATCAAGTCCTTTTTCATCAACATCAAAGGAATAAGCATCCTTCATAATAAATTCACGACCACGAATCAAGCCAAAACGAGGACGTAATTCATCGCGATATTTAGTTTGTATTTGATATAGATTAATCGGTAAAGCTTTATATGATTTTATTTCATTTTTCACTAAATCTGTAAAAATTTCCTCATGCGTTGGACCTAAGCAAAATTCTCTTTGATGACGATCTTTAAAACGCATAAGTTCAGGACCATATTTTGCCCATCTTCCAGATTCTTCCCATAATTCTTTTGGTTGAATAGCACTTGATAATATTTCTTGTGCTCCACTTTCATCCATTTCTTCACGAATGATATTTTCAATTTTGTGAAGAACACGTAACCCTAAAGGTAAATAATTATAGACACCAGCAACAAGTTTTCTAATCATTCCTGCTCTAATAAGTAAAATATGAGAAGAAATTTGTGCTTCTTGTGGTGCTTCCTTTAAAGTTGCAATCATCATTTTACTTGCTTTCATAAATACACCTACCTTGTATAAATTTTTTCTTTCATTCTATCGATTTCTACACTTGCATCTAATCGAGCATAAATCGGTGTGATTTCATCTGAAATTTTAAGTCCATCAAGATTATTAAAACCTTTATCTAATGCTTGGTAATTTCTTAAATTATCTGGTATTGCAAGCATATCTAAAGCTTTCTTAGTTCCTTCATATAAAAATGGCGAAAGAAGTACTGATACAGTATATATCGTATTAGCTAAATGGTTCATAACTGATTTTAATTCATCATGTTTACTTTCATCTTTAGCTAAAGCCCAAGGACGTGTATCATCAACATATTTATTTGCTTTATCAATCGCTTCAAAAATAGCAGCGATGGCATTAGTTACATCATAATTATCCATCTTTTCAAAAAATGTTTTCTTAGCTAATTGTAAACTTGCTTCTAGCGCTTCATCAAATTCATTAACGTGTCCCATATAATGTGGAATAACACCATTAAAATACTTTTTCATCATAGATAAACTACGATGCGTCAAATTACCATAATTGTTTGCTAAATCAGCATTGCATCGTTCAATGAATTTTTCAGGTGTGAAGACGCCATCTTCACAAAATGGAATTTCACGAAGCAAATAATAACGAAGCATATCCATACCATACATTTCTATTAATGGTTCTGGATAAACGACATTACCTTTTGATTTACTCATCTTACCATCTTTCATAATAATCCAACCATGAACAACAAATTTATCTGGCAAAGGAATATTTAATGCCATTAAGAAAACCGGCCAATAAATAAGATGGAAACGAGTGATTTCCTTACCTAAAACATGAACTTTTTCAGTGCCATTAAGCCAATATTTTTCAAAGTTTTTAGGATCTTCGCTACCATAACCTAAAGCAGAAATATAATTTAATAAGGCATCTAGCCAAACATAAACTACATGAGAAGGGTTTTCTTTTACTTTAATTCCCCAATCGAATGATGTTCTTGATACGCACAAATCTTCAAGACCTGGTTCAATAAAGTTTTTCACAACTTCTTTTAAACGGCTTGAAGGTGTAACACAAGATGGATGAGACGCATAAAAATCAAGCAAACGAGAAGTGTATTTTGACATTTTAAAGAAATAAGCATCTTCTTTTTCCTTGCTAACTTCTCTACCGCAATCTGGACATTTTCCATCAACTAATTGTGAATTTGTAAAAAATGTTTCACATGGCTTACAATACCATCCTTCGTATTGACCAAGATAAATATCACCATTTTTTAAAAAATATGAGAACACTTCTTGAACAACTTTTTCATGTCTTGGCTGTGTTGTTCTAATAAAATCAGTATTGCTAATTTGTAGATTCTTCCAAAGTGATGTGATAGAAGTAGCCATTGTATCAACATATGCTTGAGGGCTTACATTGCTTTCTATTGCCTTATCTTGTATTTTTTGACCATGTTCATCCATTCCTGTTAAAAAATAAACATCATAACCACATGCTCTTTTATATCTTGCAATAACATCGCACATAAATGTTGTATAAACATGTCCGATATGCAAATTCCCACTTGGATAATAAATTGGGGTTGAAATATAAAATGTTTTATCCATAATTACTTTTCTCCTTTTAAATGATAATATTGATACAACTTTTTTTTATCTACTTGATTTTCTTTAGCAACTTGTTTAATCGCATCGCTTTTCGATAAATTATTTTTTATTAGTTCATCTACTTTATTTAGCAAATCATCTAAAGAAACTTCTTTTATCTCTTCCTTGTCGTTTCCTTTAACAACGACAACCATTTCTCCTTTAAATGTTTCACAAATAGGTATAATTTCACTAATACTACCACGAATAAATTCTTCAAATTTTTTTGTAAGTTCACGACACACACATATTTGTCTATCACCAAGCACTTCTAACATATCGTTTAAACAAGCAAGAATTTTATGAGGTGATTGGTAAAAAATCATCGTATGAGGAAAGTCTTTTAAACTTTCAAGTTCCTTAATCCTCTTGCCCTTTTGCGGATCTAAAAAACCATAAAAATAAAAATGATTTGTTTCAAAGCCACTTGCAATAACACTATGAATTAATGCACTGGGGCCATTTACAACAACTACATTAAATCCTTCATCAATAACATCTTTAATAATCATTTGCCCTGGATCTGAAATAGCAGGATATCCCGCATCTGACATAAAAGCAACATTTTCATGATTTTTTAAGTGCTTGATAATTTTGCTAGAGCTTTGTTTTTCAATGTTTTCATACGCGCTATTAACATTTTTTTTAATTGATAGATAAGAAAGTAATTGCAAAGTTACTCTAGTATCTTCACAAAAGACATATGAAACATCATTAAGTGCTTCTATTACTCTACTTGAAATCTCTTTTAAATTGCCAATGGGCGTTGCAATTACATAAAGTGTAGCTTTATCGTTTAAAAAACTTTGTGTTCGTTTCATTTTTTTACTTCCTTAAAGTACTCATCAAAAGTTAAAAGCACCGCATTTTCTTTGTTTTCAAGTTTCATAGTTTTCGATAAGACATTCATAGAAGTTATTTTATAATCTTCTTCTTGATATTTAACTTTCGCACCAAGACGTGGTAAGTTAACTCTTAAATCGCTATATAAACTATCTTCATACTTCAAACAACAAATAAGTTTTCCACATTGTCCTGAAAGCTTAGATATGTTTAATGCTAACAATTGATTTTTGGCCATATTGATACTAATTCCTTCAAAATCAGAAAGAAATGTTGAACAACATAAAGGAAGACCACAAGGTCCTAATCCACCAATAGTTTTAGCTCTATCTCTAGCTCCTATTTGTCTAAGTTCAATTCGACAATGAAGTTTAAAAGCTAACACTTTTAATAACTCACGAAAATCAACTCTTTCTTCAGCAATGTAAGTAAATATAATTTTCGTAGCATCAAGAGTATACTCTGAAGATATTAAAAACATATCAAGGTTTTGCTCTTTTACACTGTTATTAAAAATTTCATTAGCAAGTATAGCATTTTTTATATTGTTTTCATAAGATGCTATATCCTCATTTGTAGCAAGACGAATAATCGGTTTTAAAGTTAAATTCCCATTAACTTCTTCCTTATTTTTTCTTTCGTTTATAATTTGGCCTAATTCTATACCTCTAATGGTTTCAACAACAACCTTATCATTTAATTTGAAACTATCATCATTACTTCCAAAAAAATATGTTTGTAAAGCATTTTTAAACCCGACACCATAAACGTATTTATATTGTTCTTCTTGCTTTATTTCTTGTTTTTCTAAATTTTCATTATTCATTTTTAAAATCACCTCTTTAACAAATTGATAAGAAGTTTATCAAATAACAAATTTGAATTAGCATTTGATAATAAATCGATTTTAGCAGTAGTGATATCAAAAATCATTTGATCTATATATTGATATTTTTTTGCTATTAAACTGATTTCTTCATTAAAAAATTCTAGTTCATATTG
>JALEMY010000137.1 GCA_022767485.1 Erysipelotrichaceae bacterium | reverse complement strand
GCATAGCCATGATTTGAAAGAGTAATAGTATAATAATATGTTACTTCTTGATAAATAGAAATGGCATTAATAGCACTAATATATCCATCTTTATAAGATATTTCTATCTTATGCCAATATTCATTTGGATTGTCTCCAAATATTGTTCTACCAATACTATCTTTTGCTAAATCATCTTTAGGAACACAAATATTATTATCTAAGTCAAATAACATATCTTCTTCAAAATCAATTCCTACTAATTCAAAATAATCAATATAAGATACATAGGAAAAATAAAATTCATTATCCATATCTAAATATTTATACTTACCTGATCCATTGTCTAAATAATATATCATTTGATCAGTTTCTTCATCATAAATATAATAATCAACATAATGAATACCATCACTTTCATATGTTAATAGCATATTATAACCATCTAAGATATATGATGTTTTCCAACCGCCTTGATAATTACGATTAGCTATTAAATCACATTGATATTCAAAGGTAAAATTGTAATCTTCTTCAGATGAATAAGTTTCAAAGTATTTACTTACATCATCGATTTTAACATAATTATTTGAAGTAGAACTAGACTCACTAGAGTCAAGTTCTACGTTAGATAAATCACTACTAGTTTCATCATTTGTTGATGATGAACTATCATTTTCATTTCCACAACCAGTTAAAATCATACTTGTAACTAATAAAGTATACGCAATCTTTTTATTCATTTTATCAATCCTCTACTTTCTTAGCATTTTTCTTTTTTTTAAAAGCATTAATACAAATAATGATAAAGCAAAAAGTAAGGAAACCAAACCAACTACACACAAAGTGATAACTAATGCATTATTTGTTGCAGGTGGGTTATCTAAATTATTTGCTTTCTTATTGATTACTACATTATTTATATAATATTTTAAAACAATGTTGCCATCTTCATCAAGATAAAATTCAAATGAGTCTGAATCATTAATAATCAATATGTATTGATCTTTATTTTGTCTTACATGATTAAATGTAAATACCGTATCTAAATTATCATTTAATTTATTATCGATAGTAAATGTACCACTACCATCTTGATTAATAGTCAAGTCATAAGTTGTTTCTTCACTATCAACACCATAATAACTACCAACAAGATCACTTAATTCTTCTTGTGAAAGAACTGGATAATCCATATCGATTAATTGTTGATGTAAGTCAAGTAATTGTGCTACTTTATTTGCATCAAGTAAAGCAAGTTGTTCAGGGTCGATAACAAGCAAGTAAGCGCTATAAACTTCTTCAATTAAATCTCTATTTTCTTTTGTTGCTACGCTAATATCGCCAAGTTTATCTAAAGCATCGCTTGCTTGAGATGTAACTTCATCTTTAACGATTCCTTCACTATTTTTATTTTTGAAATAATTTTTATAAATATAGTTATCATAGCCTTCACCATTAGCAGGATAATACATTGTTAAATCGCTAACAAAGCCAACATAATCAACGAAGTTACAATAATAATATGGATAATGATAGTAATAGAAGTTGCTTATTGGATAATCAGTTGCATTTATATGGTATAAATTTTCAATTGTTTGATTTGTACTTTGAAGTTGATGAATATAATTTTGTAATGCGATATTATATACACCTTCAAGAATAGGAGCTTTATAAGAAGCAAAATGATATGTTTTTATACTAGGTGAAGTAAATGCTCCATCACCAATAAATACAAGAGATTTTGGTAAGAATACTTCAGTTAATTTAACATCTAATACACTATAGAAACTATAAGCATCAATACGTTTAGTTCCTTCTAATACATTGTATGATTCTCGTGGTGAATTTACAGGATATGATTGAAGTTGCAATGAACCATCAGCAAGATATGTGTATAATACACCATCGTTTATTTGCCATAAAGGTTTATTGTTTTCATCGTATTTAATATAATTTACTTCATTATTATGTGTAAAGTTTTCAAGACGAGAAATCGATGAAAATGAACCATATTTAATCGATTTTAATGTATCTGGCAAATCAAGTGCATCAGCATATGTTTGAGCAAATGAGCAAATGCCAGCTGCAACAAGTTTAGGAATTGCAATACTACGAAGCGATGTTGCATAGAAAGCATAATTACCAACTTCTTCACAATTTAATAAATTAGCAGTGTTGATGGCTGTTCCATAAAAGGCATATTCATCAACTTTAATTACGTTTTCTAAATTGACATTTTCTAATTTATTTTGTCCATAAAAAGCATATCCATCAATATTAGTAACATTTGATAAATCAATTGTAACTAAACTTGCATATACATTTTCTTTTGCATCTTTAAAGGCAAAGGCCATATAAGGAATATTAGTCAATGTAGAATTTTCAAGATTGTTTACATTAACAAGTGCGCTACAATTCATGAAAGCAGCTTCTTTCATTGTATTTAAAGAAGACACGTCGATACTTGTTAATGATTCATTATTTTTAAATGCTTGCGCACCAATTTCAGTAATGCTTGATAAATCTATTTCACTTAATAAAGTATTGTTGATAAAGGCATTATCTAAAATAGCAGTTACACCACTACCTACAACTTTTGTTAATGCACTATCATTTGCAAAGGCATTATTACCTATTGTATCGACATTTTCCAATGTAACTTCATTTAAAAGACTACATTTTGCAAAAGCACTATTTGCAATACTTTGTGTATTTGTAATTGCTAATGTTTCAATCTTACTTTGATAAAATGCTCCATTAGACATGTTTGCAATTGATGATAATGTAACACTTGCAAGATTACTATTGGCAAAAGCATATTCACCAATGCTTGCATTATCAATTGTCAATGTAGCATTATTTGCAAATGCTCCATAGAATGCATAATCGCCTATAGTAACATTATCGTTAAATACTACTGAATTTAAAGTCGTAATATTTGCAAATGCTCCATAGTTGATCGTAGCATTTTCTTTAACTACAATATTTTCAAGTGATGTTGAAGCAAAAGCGTAAGATGGAATAACACTTAATAAATCTAAATTGTTAACTTCTTTTAAAGATGCACAGCCATAGAAAGCATAATCTCCTAATAATAAACTACTTGTATTTACAAAGTTAACACTTTCAAGGGCACTTTCAGCAAAGGCAAATGGCTTAATTGATGTGACATTGCTTGTAATATCAAGAGATTTTGTCACACGATTTGCACTAAATGCTGCTGTTTCAATAGTATTAATTGTTAATGGAATTATTGCCTCTACATTTGTTGGTACAAAAATCAATGTGTCATTAGCTTTATTTACAAGCATTTGGTTAACTACATTATAATAATTACTTTCATTATTAATACATATTTCATTAATTGCTGTTGATGAGAAAGGAACACCATTTAATGATAATATTGTATTTTCATTTAAGACTATTTTTTCAATTTTGCTATCTTTAAATGCTTCATCATTAATGATTACTTCACAAGATGGTAAAGTTAATGTTTTTACATTGCATCCTTCAAAAGCATTATAACCAATTGTAATACTATCACTATTTTCATTAAAGATAATATTAGATAACATACTACAACCCTTAAAAGCATCGGTATTAATAGTAACTGTTTCATTAGTAAATGTAACACTACTTATATTACTACAGCCTTCAAAAGCGTTGCGAGGAATTATTGCATGAGGTATTACAATAGATGTAATTGCCGAATTTTTAAACATACTTACATTTAATGGGTTATCATCATATAATGTAACCTCAGTTAATGATAAGCAGTCTGCAAAAGCATCTTTACCAGCCATACGTAAACGCTTTAAATCAAGTTTTGAAATATTAGTATTTTTAAATGCTTCTACACCAACTGTTACAACGTTTGATAAGTCATTACCAGTTGTAGCATTTTCTTGATTTATTGTTGAAAGTAAACTACAATCCTTAAAAGCACCATTTTCAATCTTAACAACACTATTTAAATTAATCTTTGTTAATGAACTACATCCTTTAAAGGCATCTACATAAATATCTCTTAATGTTGAAGGCAATACAACTTCCGTTAAGCTTGCCAAACCTTCAAAAGCATTAGATTGGATATATTTAACACCTTCTGGAATAATTATTTTACTAATTGGTGTAGATGTGTTATCACCAATTGCTTTACGAATTGCCAAACCTTCATCATCAACACCATCATAAAGGTAATGAGAAAAGGCATATTCGCCAATATATTCAATACCTAAATCATCAGGAATAACAACTTCTCCGCCAAATCCTTTATAGTATTGAAGCATAATACCTGAATGAATAAAAGGATCTTTTACTACAACAGTCGCACTAGCAGAGAATAATGTTTCTTGACCATTTTTATTGTATGCTGAAGCACGAATGCTTACAGGACTAATAGTTTCCTTTAATGCTGTTACTACACCATTTTCATCAACAATAACATAATTTGTATTTGATGAAGTCCATACAATATCTATCGTTGAAGAGTCAAAATACCAAGGTTCATAGTCTACTAATAATTTGAAACTTTCCGATGGATAAATATTAAACGTGTTATTATCAGGCATATATGAAAATTCACCACTAGCAGTCAATTCAGGATTTTCAAAATCATCATCAAAAGTAAATACGCTTTCATAACCAGCAAATTTTACTTTAGATAAAGAATCATCGACAACACTATCGCTTGCAACAACTTTAATATTAGCTTGAATACTAATGCCATAAGTATTTGAAATTCCTGTAATAGTTACAATACCTTTTGTTAAACCAATTACTTCCGCATTGTTTACAATGGCTACTTTCTTATTTGAAGATGACCATTCAAGGCCTTGTAATGTGGCGTTTTCTACATTCACATAATCATTTAAGTTAATAACTTCATTTTGTTTAATAACAATTGGATTTGCCATACTTCCTCCACCATTAAATGCTAGTGAAGTATTGTTACAGCCAGATAATGCTAATGTAAAAATATTGGAATTTAAAGCGTAATCGTTAATTAAAAAGAAGATAGTATCTTTATATTCAGAATTGCTTAATGATGAGAAATAATCAGTAATTTCTATTCTAACTGTTGTAGTTTCATTAGCGTTTGCTTGATAAACAGGAATTGGATTATCAACTAAGGAAATTAAAGAATTATTTACAATAGCACAAGGACGAATAGCTTGAACGAAACGGTTATCAGATACATCTAAATCTACATAATAACGATATTTCTTATCTGTTTTATCCCATTCAGTAATGTATCTTGCATTTTCAAGAGTTGGTGTTTCATAGTCTACATAAAATGAAAAATCAAATGTATTATTAGCGACCTTATCACCATTTTCATAGTCAAGTTCAGCAACTAATGAAACACTAATCTTTGTATTATTAGCAAATACTTCACCAGTTTCAGCATCAAACATATCAAAATCAATATCATCATAGTATGGAATTACTCCACCTGCTGAGCCAAAATATGTCGACTTACGATTGTTATACGTTTCCTTGACATATAATACTTCGTTGGTATTTTCATTAGTTATTGTCATCGTTAACTTTTTAGCACCACGAAGCATACCAACATAAATTGTATATAATTGATAAACTGCTGTTTCTGCATCAACTGATATTGCAGCTTTTTCTTCTGTTGCCGCAATTTGATTATACATAGGATCTATATCATAAATATAACCACCAAGAGGAATCATATAGTAATCGCCATATTTTCCATATGGTGTTGTTGCATACATATCAGCTTTAACTTTATCTTTTTCACTAATTGCACCATTTGCTCTATCTGCTTCCACTTCATAATATGTTTTATCAAACATTGGTGGTTGTAGCCAATCGCCATAATATGATAAAAATGGAATCGATAAATTTACTTGGTTTTCTTTTGTAGCAAGAAGGCGAACAAAGCCTTCAACATACATACCATTTTCAAAATTATCATCTAAATATTTCTTTTCTTCTTGTGATAATGCAAGAGTTACTTTTAATGATACATCTGAGTTAGCAGGAATTGTAAGTCTTGTTCCATTTAATGTGGCATTGGATGAGGCAGAAACACTCATTAATGGATTAAACATATAAGCCGTTTCTGCAACAGCTTTAATAGTTCCATCTGTAGAGATTGTTTCACTCATTGTGTAGTTTGAAACTTCATAAGTCAATTCTTTATCTGAAATGTTTTTAACATTAAATTCACATTCATAAACACCAGTTTTTTCTTTATCATCACCAAGTTCAAGTTTGCTCTTATCTATACCTTTCACATATAAATAAGCATCAGTTGAAGTTGAATTTAAAAGCGATGCTAAACCAGCGCCTTGCTTTCTAGGAGAATATGGATTACCAACTTCGTTTAAACAAATTGTTGCCGTAGACATCAAAAGACGATTGACCATTTGTGTTACTTCTTTTGGAGTTAAATCTGGCCATTTTTCTTTAACGTAATCACGGATTACTAAGACGATACCACAAGTGTTAGGAGTAGCCATTGAAGTACCAGACATTTCATCATATTCACCACCTAAAATAGATGAGTAAATATTTCCACCATGCGCTGTAATTTCAGGCTTTAAAGTCAAATCAGTTAAAGGACCCCAAGATGAAAAATCAGACATGAAAGGACCTGCTTTATAGTCTTCACTAAATGTTAATTTTCCTGATTTAACACTAGCCATTTCGTTTCCAGCAGTCATAGAAATAAGTGAAACAGGAATATATACTTCTTCACCGACATTCATTGATAAAGTACCAGAAACATTGTTATAAACTAATATTGCAATCGCTCCTGCAGCATAAGCGTTTTTAAGTTTTTCTTCAAAGGAAATATTTCCTCTTTTTACTAAAGCAATTTTCCCTTTAATTTGATTTTTAATACCAGAATAATTAGCTTTAGCTCCAAAACCTGGAACAGTCACATATTCTAAGGTTACAGATCCATCGCTATTTCTTTTTATATCTGGATTATTATTTATTATAGCGAATAGCTCATCTATAAATTTATGTTCTACTTGTTTTGAATCAAAGGCATTTTTAAAAAATACAGCAGTGTTTGTATCATTAATTAAAGCATATGGATCTAAAGTACCATTGATTGAAGCTACAGTTAATGATGCAGAATATGAACCTGGAGAAGATATAGTTCCAGATTCTGGGTTTGAAGGCTTATTTGTACCAGTATCTGATTGATATCCTGAAGAATATTCATTTCCAGCAGCAGTAAGCAAAGAAATACCAACATTTTCTATGCTTTCATATACTTTATTTGTTCTTTCTTCTAAAGAGTTTACTTCTCCTTGAGGAATTACTTCTACAGAATAACCACCTACTGCGCCTAAAGACATATTAATAGCATCTACGCCTAAGATAACAGCATCTTCTAAAGCGCAAATAATATCGCTTGAATCTCCGCCACCATCATCATCGTTAAAGACTTTCATCCAAGCAAATTGTGTATTTGGGGCAATACCAGTTATTTTATCTGATTTTCCGCCAATAATACCTGAAACGTGAGTACCATGATCTGATTCAATTGGGAAAACATCCGCTTTTTTCTCAGCATAGTCATAGGCAAAAGGAACCTTACTTGATAGATAAACATCATCTATTGTCAATTTTTCATTTTGACTTGAAGCTATTTGCATAGCAACAGTTTGATCTAATACTGCCTCAATATCACTTTTTCTTTTTGCTGGTGTGTCTATTGTCATATTGAATACTTCATGAGTATAGTCAAAACCAGAGTCAAGAACAGCAACAATTGTATTTGATCCATCATAAATTGAATCATTAACATATATACCTGTATCTGCATCGACATTTGTTTCATTACTTACAACACCAGATGGCTTATTGTATTTTGTTGAAACATAAGCATTTTTTACATTGGCAAAAGAACGAATTTGATCTAATCTACCATATGTTGTCTTAGCAAAAAAACCATTGATCAATGTAGAATAATTTCCCATTACTTCATCAAGCAAACCCTCTTTTAATAGCAAACTTGCAAGTTTACATTGTTTTTCCACCATGGCATTTTCTAAGGAAATTGCTCTTTTTGAATTATAAAAATCAACGAAAGAAGAATAAGAACTATCTAAATATGAATCAACGGTAGTATCGCCATCCATTTCAACAATAACTGTCACTTCTTGATTTTTTAATGTTGCATCACTTACAGCGCCAGAAACTAATACCGAACTATTAAATTTTTCTTCAAAGCCAATTGTGGCATTTTTTAATACTTCATCGAAATTAACTCTTTTTACTTCTCCTTGAGTAATTTCTTCATTAACACTATCCTTATTATTGCTATTTATCGATGTTTGACTAAAGCAACTAGTTAACAACATTAAAGATAGGAAAGAAGTAGGAATTATCTTTTTCATCTTAAAATGTTTTTTCATTACTTATTTACCTCCTAGCTTATTGTATTATTATATATAATATAATAACGTAATAATAATCTTAATGATTATATAACATTATTCTATAATAAGCAATATATTTTTATCATTTCAACAATATTATGCATTTAGTAATGATTAAAAAAAAATAAAGCCTTTAGATTATAAGCACCTAAAGGCTAAAATATTAATAATTTTTATTCTACTTCAATAACACCATATCCGCCATCTTTTCTTCTATAAACAACGGATAATGTATGATCTTCTACATCTTCATAAATGAAGAAATCATGATCTGTTGATTCCATTTCCATAATTGCATCATCAAGAGTCATAGCACTTGGATGAATTGTTTTATTTTTAATATAGATATCTTCTTGCTCTTCATCTTCTTTTTCATTTGATATTCCAAATGTTCTTCCAAGGTTAACTCTATTGCTAGAACGATCAAGTCTAGATTTAATTTTATCAATTTGAGAAACAAGTTTATCTCTTGCTATTTCAACTGCATCTATTAAATCTAAAGCTTCAACTTCAGTTCTTAACAATAGAAATGGCGTTGGTATTGTAACTTCCACCTTAGATTTGTTATCTTTAAATTTAACAACAATTCGACATTCAAAATCTTCACTTTTAAATAATAACTTTTCTATTTTAGATATTTCGTCGATTACATTTTGTTGAACACTAGCGCTAAGCTTTGTTCCATTACATACTATTTGGTATTTCATAATATAAGTCCTCCTACTTATATTATAGGACAAGTACGAATAAAAAAAAGACTTTTTGTTTACAAAAAATTATGGTATAATGAAAAAGAGCGTCAGAGATTTAATAAAACAATAAAAGCACTAAAAAGTTGCTTTTTTTTATTTTATTTTTAAAAATTAACAATAATCTATTATTTTATTCGTTTTTTTAATAAATATTTGACACTTTTTTTATTATTCTTTACTTTCAATTACAATATAAAAAAGTTATAATGGGCTTAAGAAAAGAAGGGTTATTTATGAACAATTTAATAAATCAAAAACCATTTATCGTATCTAATATTATTGGAAGAAGCAATGCACAAAAGCAAATATCATTTAAGGTATATGCACCTGAAAGTTGCACGTATAAACTATATTGTAGTGAAGCTTCTAATATAACAATCTTTGATGAAAAGGAAAATGTTTTAATTAAAGATAACAATTTTGAAATTTTTCTTCATCAAGATAATATTTATTATGTTCTTATTGAAACAATTTTACCTGAAGGTGATTTTTCTCTTTGTTTTTATAATATTAATAAATCAGTTGTTGCTCCATATAAAATTAATATTGAAAATGATGGAAAAGATATTCCATTATATTCTACAGTTGCTAAAGATCCTCTTCAACCTGCAAATATTGAAATGAAAAAAAGAAAAGGTGGAACTTACCTTTATTGCAATGTTCCAGAATCAATGAAAGATGAAGCTATCAACACAATTTTAATGGAAAATAAAGATTTGACTGGCGATTGTTTTATGACACTTGAAAATCAAAACCAATCGACACATCCTTATGTATATTTAGGTTATAGAATAATTAATAACAACGATTTTGATTTATATGTTACCATTTCTAATGTTGGTTATCAAACATCTGGTTCTTGGCTTGGAGAAAAATCTTGGATGGATTATTATGGCGTCAAATATGAAATGAATGCTAAAAGTTTTAATCAAGATGGATTAAAGTGGTTTAAAGATTATCTTAACTTTGACACATTATACCAACCTCAACCTATCACACCAACCACAATTAATATTCCCAAAGGTCAATATATCTATGTTATTGGTGGAACAATAAAAGACTCTTACAAACATTTTAATAGCAATAATACCGCAAACAAAAAAATACATCAAAGAGAATGCGCTAATGGAAATGTCTTCTTTACCATCAATAATGGTGTAGCAAATGGAGAACTTTGCGCTTATGATGATATTGAACTATTAAACAAAAATCACATAGTACAAAACTTTAGAAAATATGGTGAAAACGATGATTTAGGTGGTCGAATTGGTAAATCTAATCACCATGGTGTCATCGATGATAATCCTATATGGGTTATTAATGATTTAACTGAAAATCAAAATTTACCTGTTAGATATATTTCTTCTTATTGTGAAAAATTAAAAGATAAATATGAACCATTTGAAAAAGTAACTGATATTGTTGATCATGAAATACTATTAGACCGTTGGTTTTCACATTTATCTTCGCAATATCATCATAATTATATCGGACAAGATATGGTGGAAAATGAAACATATTATAATAATCAAAAAGTTACCTTGTCGGTAAATAGTGCTACTCCTGCTGGAAAAGTGTGGGATTTTGGTAACTGGATGATTGAATATCAAGAAAATTGTGTTTTCATAAATCAAGGTGATAGACAAAGAAAAGTGGCCTTTTATTTAAAAAATGGCGGTTCTATATTTGCGATATTTAAAGATGAACATGGAAACATATTACATCAAGTAGCTTCTTTATTAACGTGTGGTGGTGATCAGCCTCTTTATGTTCACACTTTACCTCCACATAGTAGAGTAATTGTATCAATGCAATTTGTTTTACCTGCTAACAATAATGGTTCCATAGAGCATATCGTCTCATTAATAAAGTAAAATATTATAATTAAGGGCTGTTAAGAAACTAAAAAGTTCTTCACAGCCCTTTTAACTATTTAACTAACATTAAAAAGCCATATGCGCTAACTTCTACTTTACTATGTGTCACATCATCTTTTTTCAAATAGCCATATTGATTAGCATAAATATAATATTCACCATTTAAACTAACCTTTTTCCTTACGCTAGTAGGATTGAAAATCAATAATACAATTTTCAATCCAGATGTATATAAAATCAAAAAAGTTTCATTGACAATTTTAGCATCGATACTATTTAGTATTACTTTTCTGTTAGTATTTTTAAAGCACATAAATTCTTTTCTAATAGAAATAAAATCTTTTACTGCTTTGACGTTTTTTTCGTTTTCATCTAGTAAATTCCAACGAATCATATTGATATCATCACTGGAATTATATGAATTTTCAACACCTTTTTTACTGCGATTAAATTCCATTCCTGCATGTAAAAAAGGAATACCTTGGGCAAATAATATTGCTGCGATACAAGTAAGTTGTGCTTTATTTCTTTCCTTTTCCCCACAATCTGGCATGATAATTTTCAACTTATCATATAAAGTGTAATTATCATGACATTCAATATAGTTGATGGAAGATGTTGGACTATTAAAATAACAATTTTGTTCAATACTTCCTCTCATCGCTTTAATAAAGTCTAAATAAAGTGAAAAATTACCTGTTAAAAAACCTTGATTATACGAATAATTGTTGAATGTTTTTCCTGCCATTACATCTCTAAAATAATCGTTAAAAAAGGCTATTTGTGGCATTTGATTAGCATGATTTAAATTTGCTCTTTTATCTTGTGGTAACATACTTGGCATATCCCATCCTTCTCCATAGATAATAAATGAAGGATTAATTTTTTTGCATTTATCATATATATCCATAATTAAATCTTTCGATAAAATGCCCATTAAATCAAATCTAAAGCCATCGACATTATATAATTTTACTAAACGGATACACATATCTAATAAATACTTATAAACCATCTTTCTTGTAGAATCTATATCGTTTCCACAAAAAGAACCATTAGATAATTTGCCATTTTCATCCATTAAATAATAATAATTTGGCACAATTTTATTATAAATGCTATCAATAAATGAATAAGTATGATTAAAGACAATATCTAAAACGACACGGATGTTATATTTATGAAATTCTTCAATCATTTGCTTTGCTTCGTTTATTCTTGCATATGGATCACTTGGATTTGAAGAATACGAACCTTCAATAACGTTAAAACCTAAAGGATCATATCCCCAATTATATTTTTCAAAAATATTTTCTTCATTGACAGTAGCAAAATCAATAATCGGCATTAATTGCACATGAGTTATTCCAAGTTCAACTAAATAATCAATACCGATTTTATGATGGTTTGCTGTATATACATCATGTTTTAAAAAAGATGAAAATTTTCCTTTGACATCTTCTCCTAAACTTCCATCCATCGAAAAATCTCGAACGGATAATTCATAAATAATAGCATCGTTAATGTTTTTAAATTCTTTTAAAAAAGATGAATTATCGACCTCTTTTATTTTATTTAAATTGATAACCGCACTTTTTTTAGAATTAGCATTAAAGGAATAAGAATAAGGATCTAAACAATCATTAATTACCCCATTATTATTTACTTTATAATAATATAAAGCATTTTCTAAGTTTTCATAAACACTTACTTCAAAGACTCCTCTTTCTTTTTTTTCCATGATTACTTCTTTTTCAATATCACCAATTTGATAATGTAACGACACTTGACTAGCAATTGGAGCCCATAATTTAAATGTTGTTTTTTCTATGCTATATGTGGCGCCTAAATCATCTTTATCATAATAAAATAATTTATCGAATTCATCATCTTTTACAAAATATCGTATTTGAAGTATACAACTTTGTCCATACTCATCTTTAATAACATATTGATTGTTAACATCAACATTATAATAAGCATGATAAAAGCATAAATTATTTTGACAAAAAACACATTCAGCAGATAAAAAATCATCGTTTATGGTAAATGATGATTTTTTATCTGTTTTAATAACAATAAAGTTTTTTTTATCTAAAAATGCCTCTAGATTGCTTTTAATATTAGTCAACATTATCTAATTTCCAAATATCTTCAACATATTGTTTGATTGTACGATCGCTTGAAAAGAAAGCGCTTGATGCTATATTTATTAAGCATTTTCTTGCCCATTTTCTTCTATCTTGGTATTCTTGTTCAACAAGTTGCTGAGTTTTCACATAAGATGTAAAATCTTCTAGTAAAAGGTATTCATCGTTTTTATATAATAAGTCATCGACGATTGTTCTAAATTCGTTTTTGTTTTCATGCCATGTTCCATCCATTAATGAATTGATAGCATTTCTAATATCTTCATTTGTTGCATACACGTTAAGAGAGGAATATTCGCCATATTCTTTAATCTTTTTAACTTCTTCTGCTTTCAAACCAAAGATAAAGATGTTATCTTCTCCGACCAAATCAGCAATTTCTACATTTGCTCCATCTAAAGTTCCAACAGTTAGTGCTCCATTCATCATAAATTTCATATTGCCAGTTCCACTAGCTTCTTTTCCAGCAAGAGAAATTTGTTCAGATACATCAGCAGCTGGTATTAATTTTTCTGCAAGTGAAACATCATAGTTTTCAAGGAATACAACTTTAATGTATTTATTTACATCTTTGTCGTTATTGATTTTACAAGCCATACAGTTAATTAATTCGATGACATTTTTAGCAAATACGTATGAAGGCGCAGCTTTTGCACCAAAAATAAATGTACGAGGATAAATCTTAAAGTTCTTGTCATTCTTTAATTTTTGATATAAATAAATGATATGTAAACAATTTAATAATTGGCGTTTATAAGCATGTAATCTTTTTACTTGAACATCAAAGATAGAATTAACATCAACATCGATATCATTTTTCTCTTTTATATATTCAACCATATATTGCTTCTTGGCATTTTTAACTTGTATGAATTCATCGACAACTTTATCATCATCGATAACTTCTTTCAAATTGCTTAATAATTCAATATTTTCTACAACATCTCCTTTGCAATAGCGATTTAAAAATTCATATAATTCCTCATTGCAATAAGCAAGCCAACGACGATGTGTTATACCATTTGTCTTATTATTAAATTTTTCAGGATATAGATCATAAAATTCTCGCATTTCTTGTTCTTTTAAAATCTTTGTATGTAATGCTGCCACACCATTTACACTATATGACCCAATAATTGCAAGATTTGCCATATGAACTTGTCCATCATGAATAATCATCATTTTATGAATTCTATGTTCAACGACATTCTTACTTCTAGCAAAAATACAAAAACGACGATTTATTTCCTCTATGATCATATAAATACGTGGAAGAAGAGTTCTAATATAATCAACAGGCCATTTTTCTAATGCTTCACTTAAAATAGTATGATTTGTATAAGCCATCATATTTGTTGTAATATTCCACGCTTCATCCCATTCAAGATAAAATTCATCTAATAATACTCTCATCATTTCCGCAATTGCCATTGCAGGATGTGTATCATTTAATTGGAACACCAATTTTTCATGAATATTATGAATTGTCCCATATTTTCTAAGGTGTGCTTTTACGTATGA
>JALEMY010000131.1 GCA_022767485.1 Erysipelotrichaceae bacterium | reverse complement strand
AAAATAATCGGTTCAAAAAAGTATATTATTGAACCAAATATTCTTGTTGAAGTGTTCATAAAAGAAACTTTTAAAATGTATTTTCTTATTGTAGTATTGTCTTCATTTGCGATTTTAATTCTTTTTTTAACATTTTTAATGTTAACATTTAAAGATAACAGCAAATGAATTAAAGAAAAAAATTCACCGATTATAGTAGAAAACATTGCAAAAAATGAAAGAAGTGAAAAGTTGTTTTCATTGATTAAATCGATAAAAAATACTATAAATAATAACCTTGATATTTCTTCGCTTATTTGGCAATAGTTTGTTTTTTCAACTTTATTTATTCCTATAAAGTAACCTTTTAAAATCGCACTAAAAGATACTAATGGAAGTAATAACACTATGCCATAAAGTGTGAGTAATGTATATTCGTTTTTTAAATAAATGTTGGCAATGGTAGGAACTAAAAAAATGTATATTGTTCCAATAATCAAATCTACAATTAATAAAATAATAATACTAACTTGCATGATTTTAAAAATTGAATATTTTCGTTTAGCAATGAGTTTTGAAATCGTCGATGGAATACCGAGTTGTGAAATGTTTAAAAGCAACATTAACGTTGGTAAAGTAAGTGAATATATAGACATTGCCATTGTCGAAATTTTTCTAGCAATAATGATTTTTGCTAAAATAGAGAGTGTTTTTGCTAATGTAGCAACAATTAATAGGTTTAAAATGGACTTAAATGAATTTTTTTTAATGATATTTCACCTTTCTTATTGCTTATTTTATGAAAAAATGGTAAAGTATATGAGCAAGTATTTTTTTAATATATATATTTATATATTACTGTGTAATACTTAAATGAATTTTTTTGAATTAAAAGGGGGAAACCTAATGAGAAAATTATTGTCTTTCTTATCGATGGTATTTACTATTTTAGCAATTGTATTTTTTACATTGCCTTCAATTAAAAATCCAAATCTTGGAATTGAATTTAAAGGTGGATACGAAGTAGTTTATGAAATATCGGAAAAAGATGGATTTGAACTTCCTGTAATTGAAGATATCGCCGATGTTATTGCTGGCCGTATTGATATCGCCGGTGTTAAAAATCCTCAAGTTTCAGTTGAAAGTACTCCGGGAGAATCTTCAGCTACACGTATTCGTGTTTGTGTATCATCAAAAGATACTGCCGAACTTGCTGAAGTATTAACATTAATTGAATCTGATACAGAAATTACATTCACTGATTCTAAAGGAAATTACTTGATGGATGGCTCTGTATTAAAAGAAAAAGATGGAGCTGTTTTATCTTATGATAGTACTACTCGTGAACCAATTGTTTTATTAAATATTGCAGATACTGCTACATTTGGTGAAAAAACAGGAGCAATCGTTGGTGAAAACATGATTGCATGGATTGGTTATGTTGGAGCATCTGATGATTATATTGGAGACTTTGCTGCATACAATGGTGAAGGTACTCAAGAACAACAACTTGCTGCTGCTAAAAAAGTCATTATTAATGCTACAGTTAACGAAGCATTAAAAAGTGATACAGCACAAATCACTGGTTCATTTACTGCAAAAGAAGCTAGTCAAATTGGTAAATTATTATCTGCTGGTAATATGAACTTTACTATCACTAGAAGTGATATTTTAAAAGTTGATGGAGCATTTGGAGCTAGCGCATTTAATAGTTCATTAATCGCAGGTGTTGTAGGATTAATCGCCATCATCTTAATGATGATATTGATTTATAAAATTCCAGGTGTTATTTCTGCTATCACATTGTTATTCTATACTTCATTGATTTTAGTTGTTTTTGACTTAATTGGTGGAGAATATGGCCCTGATACAATCGCAGCGATCGTTATTGGTCTTGGTATGGCTGTCGATGCTTGTATCATCTTATTTGAAAGATTATGTGATGAATTATATAAAGGACGTGCTGTTAAGTCTGCTTATGAAGAAGCAACAAAGAAATCTTTATCTTCAATTTTAGACTCTAATATTACAACTATTATAGCTGGTTGTGCTCTTTACTTCTTTGGAAAAAGATCTGTTAAAGGTTTTGCAACTATGTTATTAATCACAACTGTATTTAACGTTTTAGTAATGTTGTTAATTACAAGATTATTGATGTTATTATTAATTAGAAGTGGTAAATTAGACAATAAAAAATACTTACTTGGTGTTAAAACAAAATACATTCCTGACATTAACAAAGGAGAATCACAAACATACTTTGGTAAATTTAATGGATTTAATTTTGTTAAACATTCAAAGAAAGTTTCAATTGGCTTTGGTTGTTTATTTATAATTGGTATCATTTTTGCTAGTGGTTTTTCTATTTATGGAGCTGTAAGCAAAAATAATAATGGTCCATTAAACTTTGGTCTTGATTTTAAATCTGGTGCTACAGCAACAATTAACTTTAACAATTACGACGCATTTGATGAAGTAGATGACATGGAATTAATCCTTGATGAGGCAACTAATGAAATCACACCTGCTTCCGTTCAAAAATTTATATTAGATAATTTATTAAATGGAGATAACAAAAAACTTCCAAGCACTAACAATATTTCTGTAGTTAAAGATTACGATGCAGAAAATGAATGTAATACACTAACTATTAAAATTGAATTTAGTGATGTTGGAACTGATTCTACTGAAACTAGTTTCTTAACAGATTTTGATGAATTAGTAATCAATCAATTAGGATTAGTAACTGTATCAGATTATGAAGATTATGTTACTGTAAGTCAACAAGTATCATCTCCTACAATGGCCAAAGCTACTGTTATCAATGCTTTATTATCATTAGCTGTTGCCTTTGCATTAATTATCCTTTATATTTCTATTAGATTTAGATTTACATACGCTATCGCATCAATTTGTGCATTATTGATTGACTGCTTGACTATCATTTCATTCTTTGCAGTCTTTAGAATTGAAGTACAAGTTGAATTTGTTTCTGCAATTTTAGCTATTATTGGTTATTCTATTAACGATACAGTTGTTATTTTTGATAGAATTAGAGAAATTGCTCGTGAAACAAACTTTGGTAATATCGATGAAGAAGGCCGTGTAAATATCGTTAATAAAGCATTGCAAAACTGTGCTCAACGTTCAATTTGGACAACTGTTTCAACAATTCTTCCAGTTCTAGCTTTAATCTTTATTGGAGCTAGTGCAACAAGAGCATTCTCACTTGCTATGTTAGTTGGTTTATTCTCTGGTATTTTCTCATCATTATTCGTTGCTCCTTCATTGTGGTTAGTATTAGAAAAACGCCATATGAGAAGACTTAAAGAAAAAGCTATTGCAGCTGCGCAAAAGAATAATACTAAAAAATCTAACACTCCAGAAGAAATGACAATTGTCGGAGTAAATGATTAATAAAATAAAATG
>JALEMY010000176.1 GCA_022767485.1 Erysipelotrichaceae bacterium | reverse complement strand
CTTAGTTAACGTTCCATCAATTACAACATCGATGCCATGTATCAATCATGAAGATGCTTCACTTTTAAAATTTGCTGTTAGTGCAGGTGTTGATTTTGTTGGTGCATCCTTTGTTCGTAATGCTCAAGATGTAAGCGAAATTAAAGAATTTGTAAGTCAATACAACTCAAATGTAAAAGTTTTTGCTAAAATTGAAAATAATTCAGCGGTTAATAACTTCGATGAAATATTAAATGTTGCTGATGGCATTATTATTTCTCGTGGTGATTTAAGCGTTGAAGTAGAATATGAAATTTTACCAATCATACAAAAGAAAATGATTAGAAAATGTAACATTGTTGGTAAGCCAATCGTTGTAGGAACACAAATTATTTCATCGATGACTCGTAATAAGAAACCTAGTCGTGCTGAAGTTTCTGATGTAGCTAACTTAATTTTAGATGGTGTTGATGGTTTATCTTTAACAAATGTAACAACTATTGGTTTATATCCAATTAAAGCAGTTAAAGAATTATCTAAGATTATTAAAGCTACTGAAGCTCACAAACATGAAATTGATACTATCGATAAATCTCCTTGCTTTAAAAACAATACATATAACCAAAATCTTCCTTTTGAATTCCCATTAGATGACGCTGTAGCTATGGCGGTTATTACAACAGCTAAAAAAGTTGATGCTAAGTTGATTGTAGCATTTAGTGAATCTGGTGCAACTGCTAAAAGAATTTCAAAATATAGACCTGATTGTCCAATCGCTTCTGTTTCATCAAATGCAAATATTCGTATGGCACTTACTTTAAACTGGGGTATATATCCTGTTGTTGCTTCTCATAAGACATATGAAATTGACTTTATGTCTCTTGCTAGTGAAATTGCTGTATATTATGGCTTAAAAGAAGGAGATACTTTCATTATTACTGGTGGAAATGGTATCGGAAACACAAATTTAATGAAAGTTTGTAAATTATAATGAAATATTCTATAGGAATTGATGTTGGTGGTACTAACATTCGTATTGCTATTGTTGATGAACTTGGTAATTTATACAATGTTATTAAAGAGAAAACCAAAGCAGACTCAATTGAATCATTAAAAAATCATATCTTATCACTAATTAATAGGATACTTGAAAATAGCACCTATAAAATTGAAGGTATTGGAATTGGTGTTCCAGGTCCTGTAAAACCAGATGGTACTGTAATATATATACCAAATCTAAATATCAGTGATTCTTTCAATTTAAAACAAATGATTGAAGAGCAAGTTAACTATAAAGTATTTGTTGGAAATGATGCTAATGTAGCAGGACTTGCTGAAGCCACTGTTGGAAATGGTAAAGATTATAATGTAGTTCAATATGTCACTTTATCAACTGGTATTGGTGGAGGTTTAATCATCAATAAAAAAATGTTTATTGGTTCAAATGGACTAGCTCAAGAAATTGGCTCTATCGTTGTAAAAAATGGTGGAAGAGCACCATCTAGATTTAAACCTAAAGGCTGTATTGAAGGTGAAGCTAGTGGTACTGCTTTAACCAATATTGCAAATGAAGCAGGTCTTAATTGCGAAAATGCTGGTGATTTATTTATACTTGCTAGCAAAGGCAATAAAAAAGCGATTGAAATTAAAGAAGAATTTATTGCTAATCTTGCAGCTTTTATTG
>JALEMY010000174.1 GCA_022767485.1 Erysipelotrichaceae bacterium | reverse complement strand
TGTTTCAATAGTAATTATTAAAATAAGAATTCCTACACTTGTGACCACTGAAAGTTTTTTCATTTCATCTGTATATCCACCATTTGCAAGAATTAAAGTGTTTTGAAGAACTAATATTGACATCAATGTGTTTACTATGTTGACTAATCTAATTTGTTTTATTAATAAAGCATTAGTTTTCTTTGCTTTTTTCATATTAATAATAGCCATTGTAATATTATAAGTAGTATATGCAGCCGAAGCAATTGAAGGAATTAATCCTAAATCATATGTCCTTTTATCTAAAACCAATAAAAAAGCAGGAGCTATCATAGCTAGTGTCATAACAATAAGCACTATAAATGTTACATAGACTATTTTTAATTGGTTAAGTCTTGCTTTTTTATGCATAATTGTAAAAACTAATAAGCATTTAATAAGAAGTAAAAGCAAATAATATGCAAAGATACAAATGTGCCATATTGAATTATATATAAAACCTAATGTCCCATTATAGATAGTAAAACAGACAATAGCAAATATTGAAAACAATGCAAAAATAACTGTTTTTCTATTATAATCATTTTTAATTTTTATTATTTTTTCTTTAATCATTTTTTACTATTAAACCTTTAATAAAATCTGAAACTTCTTTAACTGGAATAATACAATCATCATAAACCCAATCTAATACAATAGCAGAAATTCCTAAAATATAAAAGTCCATCATGTATTTATGCCATTTTTCATCTAATCCAAATCTACTCATAATTGGTACAAATATTTTTTTAAATATTTGGTCGTAGGTTTTATTTGCATTAAATAGTTGAGGATGAGTCCTCAACACTTTATAAACATTCTTGTTTTCTTTTATAAAATTTAAATAAGGAATTAAATTATCATCATTTATCAACAATAAATCTTCTAAATTTTCCTTTGAAATAATAGTGCTTTCTTTATCTTTTGACTTAAAATGACAGTTAAATGATATGTTTAATGATTCGATAGTTTCTTCTAATAAATCACTCATATTCGAATAATGTAAATAAAATGTTGATCTATTTACACCTGCAATATGGCATATTTCCTTGATTGTGATATATTCGTATTCTTTAGTTTCCAAAAGAGAAATGAGTGCATCATTCATTTTTTTAGCAGTATTAAAATATTTGCTTTCATTTTTATTCATGTTTGATGCACCTTCTTTCTATTCTTCAGATATTTCTTTTGCTAATTCTATAATTTCAAATGCGTATTTTTCTTTTCTAGATTTTAATATTTTTAAATAAGCTAGATAATTAATACCACAGCCAATAAATCCTACAACTCCAAGAATTATTCCTAGCACTAATCCAATTGTACCACTTAATCCAAAATCTGTCATTATCATACTCATTCCTGCTCCTGCAATTAATGCACAAATAGTTCCAAATGTGAATGCAAAAATATTAGCAGGTTTTTTTACTTTTTGGTCCAATTTCTTTAATCTAACTACCTTTGATGTTGTTTTTGGTGCATATTCTTCCGCGATACGCTTTGCGTAAACTTTGTCTAAATTTTCCATATTTTTTTC
>JALEMY010000090.1 GCA_022767485.1 Erysipelotrichaceae bacterium | reverse complement strand
AGTTTCGACATCACTCTTTTATATAACATCTTAAGAATTAACTTAGAAATCTATAAACTATTCTTATATCTCTAGTCTTTTTCCCATCTACTATTTTAACATTACCGACTATGATATGGTCAATAAGATTACTAATTAATTCTTTAGTTAGTTCTTCATAATTTAAATAATTTTTAACCACTTCAATAAATTTCTTTAATTTCTCTAGTGGCTTGTTTAAATTTTCAATCAATTTATTATCTATTTCTCTTAATTTCAGATTAATTGATTTTTGTTCATCTTGATATTTATTTAGTAAGAATTGATAGTTTTCAAAACTCATTAAGTTAGATGCATAATCTTCAAATACTTTACTAACTAAATTAGATAATACGTTTAATCTATGATTAATCTTTTCTTTTTGATTTTTAAGTTCAGTTAATCCATCAGTGATTTCTACACTATTAATTACACTAAGTAGAAACTCTTCTCCATACACATTTATATTATTAAATAAATCTTTGATTCTTTCATCTACTATTTGATAGATTACTTCATATCTAATACTATTAGCTTCTGTATCAGTTGGATGTTTTAAATATCTATCATAACATTGATATGAATAAGCTCTTCTTCCTGATTTTCTTAAATGATATCCTATAGTTAACTTTCTTCCACAATTAGCACATCTAAGGATTCCTTTAAATATGTTTGGAAAATCATATTTACTAGGTCTTTGTCTTCCTTTAATTAAGTCTTGAACTTTATTAAAGTCATTTCTAGATATTATTGCTTCATGTGTATTTTGAACAATAATGTGTTCTTCTTTAGGTACTCTAGTTCTTTTCTTTTTCTTATAGTTTTTTACTTCATATTTATGATTTTCCATATCACCAATATAAACTATATCTCTTAAGATTTTACCTACTGTATTCGTATTCCATTTATTTATTTCATCATAAGAAAATTTAGCTTTTCTTTGTTCAATTGATGTTAAACATCTTTTATCTCAATTTTTAGCTTTATAAATACTAGGTGTGTCTATTCCTCTTTTGTTTAGTTCTTGAACTATTTTTACTACACCATTATTATTTAAAGCCAATCTAAAAATTAATTTGACAATATCAACAACTTCTTTATCTATAACTAATTGATTAGGATCATTAGGATTTACCTTATAACCATATGGAGGTTGACAAGATATATAATATCCTTTATGCATTCTTAATCTTTTAGCACTTTTTACTTTTTTTGAAATATCTTTAGCATACATATCATTTAAGATGTTTTTAAATGGAGCTATATCATTATTATCATTAATAGTATCTATATTATCATTTACCGCAATATATCTAACACCTTTTTCATTAAAGTATATCTCAGTATAATAACCAGTCATAATATAATCTCTACCAAGTCTAGATAAATCTTTAGTAATAACTAAATCTATCTTTCCATTTTCAATATCTTGTAGCATTCTTTGAAAATTAGGTCGATTATAATTAAGCCCAGAATAGTCATCATCAATATAATAATCATATATTTCATGTCCATTATCTTTACAATATTTTTCTAATAACATCTTTTGTGTATGAATACTTGATGAATCACCCTCACTTCCATCATCTAATGACAAACGACAATAAATTGCTGTCTTATATAATTCTTTTTGTTTCATTTTACCTCCTGTAAAATAAAACACAGAACTAGACATCTATATTTTATCATATTATTATTTTTTTTTGCTCATATTTTAATATTTCTATGAGTATATCTTTAATTATTTCTTTTAAGCGATCATCGTTTCTATTTACTTCAGACACAATATAAGTAACATCGTTTATTTTAATTTCAATAACTTTTTCTTTACTCATAAAATTCCTCCTTCAATAGTAACGGACATTTATGAACCAAAGTGTCAGGGCAAAAATATAAAAAAGTTATAAAAATATTAAAAATTGTGCACAGGATAAATCGTGCTTCACTTTGCTTCATGCAAAATATTTAGTAACTAGGAAACCTAGCTTACATATAAAAAACCACCTTATTGGTGTTACCCAACAAAGTGGTTAGTGTCTAAATTCTATGTTTTACCTAAATTTATTAATTATTATTTTATTTTAAATGTATGATTGATATACCACAATATTGGCATATTAAACGATAACAATGATGGGATTAGCATAAATAGAGTTTGATATTTATTTAGCATTTCATTATTCACAGTAGAAAGCACCAATTTTATTACTATAGCAACCCCTATAAATACGAGTAATGCAGACAATATAAGTTTATGTAAATCCTTATTATTTGTTTTTTCTCGTAAACAACCATTAAATATTTTGAATGTACATATTATTCCACCAATTACAGGGAGCAATAACAGCCATCTCATTTTCAATATTCTATCGTTAACAATTATCAACTTTTGATTTTTAACATTAGCGATTTCTTCATCTGTAACAATATGCCTTTTATAATGTTTTTGTGCTTCAATAACTTTTCCTTGTTCATCGCAAGAAAAAGATTTGTTGCATGATGAACAAAAATATTCTTTACCAATAACTAATATGTCGCCATATGGTTTATAACTACGACCTATAGTACAATACGCTCTATGATCTGGATCTCCTTTACGAACAACTCTCTCTGTTCTTTTTTTATGCAACACTTCCCCACAACAATGACAATATCTCTTTTTAAAATACATCATTAAGTCATCATTTTCATATACCTTATGCATTTATCATCACCATTCCCATCCAAAAATATCTTTAATAATTTGACCGAAGTCAATTGAAATATCAAATCCAAACCAACCTGGTGGGTCGATTTTAAATCTGAATTTTTTATCTTCCCATCCAAGAATAAATCCTACACCAACAACAGAAATACCGACATCAATATATCGACCATCGTAACCTACCGACAATACATTCGCATCAGCAAATACTCCATACTTATCTTCTTCTACATTATATCCTACAAAAGCAGATATATTTCCAACACCAATATATATAGAATGATTTTCAGCTTCGTCAAAATATAATGATCCTTTATAAATAGACAATCCCCAATCTAACAAAGCGCCTTTTGTTTTTGAAAAAACAAGGAAACTAGGCCAATCCGTTGCAAACCATTCGTTTTTCCAATGAACACTAGAACTGTAATTGTTTTTATTTATTCCTAAATTAGGAACTATTAATAAACTAAAGTTTTGGTTAATTAATTGGTTCGCCACACTCACACCAACGCTAGAACTACTATAAGCAATTCCAATTAGATTATTATTTGCATATGCATATAGATTTAATCCATTAATGTTTGATGGATTTAAACTTGATACATCTGCTGGTTGGATAAATCTTCCGAGTTCAGGGCTATAATAGCGAGAGGTTACAAGAAAGAGGTTAGTTTCTACGTCGTAATAATATCCTTTGTATCTAAATGGATTAATTACACCTATAGTATCTTTCATTTCACCTAAAATGTCAATAATCTTTCCAAAAGCATTGTATACGTACTCTACAACTAACTTACCTGTCGAATCAATAATACCGTTGATATTACCTAATGAATCTCTTAAATAGAAATATTTAGTTTGATTGTATTCAAAGCCATATAAATAATCATCATGATATAAGAAAATCATTGTATAAACACTGCTTTGTAAAGTGGTTCTTTGA
>JALEMY010000085.1 GCA_022767485.1 Erysipelotrichaceae bacterium | reverse complement strand
TATTGTCGAAAGAAACAGCATTCAAAGAATAGATGTTTTAGATTCATTAATTAATATATTAGCTTCATCAATCGGTTCATTGACCAATCCAAACAAATTACTAAATACATTCCGAAGTAGTGGGGTAAAAGATTTATCGATCAATACTCTATCTTCTTATCTGAAGCATTTGGAAGATGCATTCATAATTGAAAAATCCGAAAGATACGATATAAAAGGCAAAAAGTATATTCAATCACCTTTTAAGTTCTATTTTTCGGATATTGGATTGCGAAATGCTAGACTAAACTTCAGGCAACAAGAAGAAACTCATATTCTGGAAAATATTATTTATAATGAACTATTAGCTCGTGGTTATAACGTGGATGTGGGAACTGTAACTATTCGAGAAGGAGATGCAAAAAAACAAATTGAAGTTGATTTTATATGCAATCAGTTTAATAAGAAGTATTACATTCAATCAGCGCTTTCTCTTCCAACTCACGAAAAAACAATTCAAGAAGAAAGGCCTTTATTAAATATCCACGATAACTTTAAGAAAATAATAATAGTAAAAGAAAACAAAAAAGCGTGGATTACCGAAGAAGGCATTTTAGTTATCGGAATTTTTGAATTCTTACTTAATAAGAACAGCTTGGATCTATAATAAAACGTACTGTTAAAAATTCTATGTTTAATAAAGAACGCAAATTGAAAAGCAAAGACAATCTATTGTTTATAAAAACCCCTAATAGGTTTCATCTAATGGTTGGCCTTTTTTCTTTTGCATAAAAATAATACTTGTACGTGTAATAAAATTAAAAATGGAAAATATCTAATAAGCTATTCATAAAACACATTAAAAGTACCAATATTTTTATTGTCTTTAAGTATGATTTAATCCACTTTTAAAAGTTATAACAAATCATTTAAAAATGTGGTATAATATTTCAAAGTATAGTTAAGGAAGGAGAGTAACTTATTTGTTTAATAAGTTAATTATGATATGAACAAATTAGACCCAAAAGAAATTGTAAGAAATGCTATCGATGGTTTAACATATTCAAAAGCATACGATTTATTTTTAAGCAAGAAAGTTACACTTTCATGTCATAGAAACGAATTAGAACAAGATGTTTATGAAGGCGTAGTAACAGGTAGATCAAATAAATCATACCCAGTTAAAGCTATTATTGATACAAATGGAAAAGTAGTTGAAGCTGCATGTAAATGCGATTATTATCTATCTTACCCAGGATATTGTAAGCATATATTAGCTCTTTTACTACAAATTAATGAAATGACCAATAAAAAAGAAGCTGATGTATTGACATCTTTACTACAAATATATAAAAAAAATGTCTCATTAAATATTGTTTTAACCCCAATTTTTTATTCGTATAAATATGAAACAGGAATCGAATTTAAAATTGGAAAAGATAGTAAAAAATACTTTGTTAAAAACATTCCAGAATTATATGATAACATTAAAAATAATTATTATTATAAATACGGAAAAGATTTAGAATTTATGCATTCTATGTCTGCATTTGATACTTTAAGTAGAGGAATATTAGAGGATTTATCTGATTATTTAAACTTTTATTCATCGGATTGTAAAAGTTATTTTGATGGTAAAAGAAAATGTAAAATTCCAATTATCGTATTTAAAAAGATTTTGGATTTATATATCAATCAAGAAATAGAATTTGTTTTTGATGAAGCTCATTTTGATTTGCTTTATTCAAGCGATGTTCCTCGTATTGAACTTTCCTATAACAAAGATACTCTATCATTGAAAAATCGCGATAAAATGAGGTTTTTTTCTCTTGGTAAAAACCATTTTGTAATGATGGAAAATAAACTATATTGTATCGATAATACTATTCATAATGATTTAATTCCTTTAATTAACACTTTATATATTAGATCTATTGAATTTACCACTAAACAATATAACGAATTTTTCACTTATATTTATCCTAAAATCAAAGGATTGATTAATATAGATAATTTAGAGGAATTTGAAAAGCATAATAATTGTTCATTGCTTGAAGCAATCTGCTATTTAGATTTGCAAGATGGTTGTTTATTTTTAAAATATGATTTTTATTATGAAGGGATGGAAAGAGATGAAGCCATCAATCATGGAATTTATCCAAATATTGCTATGGAAGAAAACTTTAGTGAGCAACTTCAAATATTTAACTTTATTAAAACAACCAATAAAAATGAATATATTATTGATTCAACAGATGAAGCAATTGAATTTATTTTAAGTGATTTAGAATCATTAAAAGAAATTTCTACAGTGTATATTAGCGACTCAATTAAAAATCTAAAACCTATTAAAACTAGTGGATCCCCTATTGGTTTACGTTATAGTAATAACTGGCTAGAATTGATTTTTAACGATAATTTCTTTAATATTGATGAATTATCTAATGTATTATCTTCAATGAAAAAAAAGAAAAAATTTCATTTATTGAAAGATGGAACAATTTTAAACTTACAAGAAAAATTCTTTTTAGATTATGAAAATATTGTTAATTCTGTTGGTTTAAATACTCAAAAATTAAATAAAACAATGCAAGTGTCTATTTTTAAAATTTTGCAATTGGACCAATACATAAATCAAAAGGATTTACCTGCTGAAGCAATAAAATTCCTTCACGATATTAAAAACTACAAAAACATCAATTATCCAATCGACAAAAATTTAGTAAAAACTTTGCGCGATTATCAAAAAGAAGGTGTTTTGTGGTTAATGAATTTAACATATTATCGTTTAAGCGGTATTTTAGCTGATGATATGGGACTTGGAAAAACTTTAGAAATAATAACTTTATTAAGTTCTGTTAAGACTAAAAATCCTAACTTAATCGTTTCTCCTTCAAGCTTAACATATAACTGGCTTCATGAATTTAATAAATGGTCTAGTAAAATGGACGTCTTATTAATATCAGGAAATGGTCAAACACGTGAACAATTAATAAAGCAAATAAAACCCGGACAAACAGTTATAACATCATATGATTATTTAAAAAGAGATTTAGAAATATATAAAACATTAAGTTTTCACTTTGTGATTATCGATGAAGCACAAGCGATAAAGAATTATCAAACGATGAATGCTGAAGCGGTAAAAGCATTAAAATGTGTAAGTCGCTTTGCATTAACTGGAACTCCTATTGAAAACTCTTTAGCGGATTTATGGTCGATTTTTGATTTTTGTATTCCAGGTTATTTAAAATCGTATGAATCATTTAAAAATGAGTATGAAATAGAAATAATTAAGAATCATAATCAAGAAAAAACAAACGCTTTAAGCCATCAAATTACCCCATTTATTTTAAGAAGAACTAAGGAAGAAGTTCTTCGTGAATTACCAGAGAAAACCGAACAAGTTATTTATGCTACTATGTCTGATGAACAAGAAGCAATATATAATGCAACATTACTTCAAGCTCGTGACAAGTTATTAGAAACAAGTGTTGATAATAAAGCTTATATTTTTTCAATGCTTACACGTCTTAGACAAATTGTTTGCCATCCAAAATTATACATTGAAAATTATGAAGGAGATAGTGCAAAATTAAATTTAACTATGGATATTGTTTATGATGCCATACATTCATCTCATAGAGTTTTAATCTTTTCACAATTTACATCAATGCTTGATTTAATCGATAAAGAATTAAATAAAGAAAGTGTTCATCACTTTAAACTTACCGGTTCAACTCCTAGTGAAGAAAGATATAGACTAGTGGAAGAATTTAATAGAAATAACAATGTCAAAGTATTTTTAATTTCTTTAAAAGCTGGTGGCACAGGACTTAATTTAGTTGGTGCCGATACCGTTATTCATTATGATCCATGGTGGAACTTATCAGCTGAAAATCAAGCATCTGATAGAGTACATAGAATCGGACAAAAAAATCATGTACAAATAATTAAAATGATTACTAAATCATCAATTGAAGAAAAGATTTTAGATTTACAAAACGCTAAAAAAGAATTGTTTGATAAAGTTGTTGGAGATAGCACAGCAATATTATCAAAGCTTACAAACGAAGAATTGTTATCGCTATTTAACATATCAAAATAACATCTAAAAAATCCAGTTACTTTCGATAATAACTGGATTTTTAGTTTAATCAATCAACTCTTCAATATCTTTTTCACTATAAATCTTTACTTTTTCTTTACTTAGCATTTCTACAAATACGCCTTGTCCTTTTACTAATTTATGAGAAAAAGATCCATCATAAATATAATTTAATCCACAGCTAGGACTATTTTCTTTAACTATGATAGTAGTAATGCTTCCTTTTTTTATTTCATCAAGAGCAATTTTGGCACCATTAATAAAATATTTACTAACATCTTCGTTTTTCATATTGAAAACTTTATCATCTTTTCTTTCACTTGCAAGACGAGGAGTAGATAATCCTCCCATTACTTCAGGGCAAATTAAGATATATTCTTTATCTTGTAAATACTTCATTACTGCTTCATTATAATTGTTTTTACCGTTATATTTAGTGTTTTTACCAACCAAGCAGGCACTTACTGCAACTTTTTCTTTCATATTAAAT
The DNA here is from genome assembly GCA_022767485.1 of Erysipelotrichaceae bacterium. Lineage (GTDB taxonomy): Bacteria > Bacillota_I > Bacilli_A > RFN20 > CAG-631 > CAKPXW01. The sequence goes on along the minus strand of JALEMY010000085.1, from coordinate 8,480 downwards.
AAGTTTCATCCATCAAAGCAAGACGTTCATTTAAGAAGTTTTCAAGGTAGTCATAATGAGCTTGTAATGAATCTAGTGAATAATATGTTTCGCCAAGCGCATAAATTTCAATCCATGTTTTTCTTTCGCTAGTTAAAGGCCATCTAGTTATATTTCTTTGTTGCGCTAAAGATAGTTTTTCTTTTATCAGAGCTAAATCATCAAAAACTGAAGTGAAAACATCACGAACTTCACTATATCTATTTTTAACTTCCTTTAAAAAGATTGGATCATTAAATAAAGCATTTAAATAATAATCTCTACTTCTTACAAACAAAGGAGTATTAGCATAATACGAATATGCTCCTTGTGAATCATCAACGGCTCCAGATGAAATATCAAAATCCCAAACAGGACCGGCTTTTAATTTAACTTCTTCATCGTTTTGGTCGATAAAATAATATTGACTTGTCGAACCAACATCGACGTTTTTAAAAAATTCTTGAACTAAGTAATAATCGATAAATGAAGCAGAATCGATGTATTGCTCATAGTTTTTTAGTCCATAAATTGATGATGATACATCGTCCATAAACGATTGAAGCCATTTGACATCTTTAATGTATTGATTTAAAGTAGCTAATGCTTCATTTCTTATTGTTTCATCTTCTGAGTTGCTTTGTGATAGTGCTTCTAAATAATCATCACAATCTGGATATTTTAAAGCAAAATCATATCTACCAGATGTGATATAACAATACCCTTGATATCCACTATATTCATCTTTTGCTCTTTCATCAGCTTCAAGTAAAAACGAATCGATGCCATCTGTTGATATATGGTTTTTGACATCTACACGTCCTTCATTTACTTCCATTTGTTCGGTTAATAAATATAGTCCTATATATTCATTATTAAAGTAAACATCGACAAAAATAGAAGATGGTTGAAAATATAAATTTGTAAGTTTATTAGCTGTTAAATAAGCAAGATAATTTCTAACATTGCTCTTATCGTAATAATTTGCAAGTAACACCCATTCTTTTGCTTTTTTTAAACCAAACAAACTTTGTTTACTATCAAATTTGATTTTAAATGGTTTTTTATCAGCAGCAAATGTTGAATTACCACGAAGTTTTATTTTCATGCTCATATCTTCTTTGATTACTTTACTTGCATCTTGTTCGCTAACATTTAAACTACCAATAACATAATTTTCTTTATCAGCAGGAAATACGTTATCATTTGTTTTAATATTGATACGATAAACATCATTATCTGATCCTAAATAATTAGTTATATCCTTTTCATTATTAAAGATATTTGTTTCACTAGATGAACTTTCTTCACTTGAAACACTTTCTTCACTTGAAATGCTTTCTTCACTTGAAATACTTTCTTCGCTTATCAAACTTTCTTCGCTTGAAACACTTTCACTAATTAATTCTTCACTAATTAATGATGATTCCTCAATACTTTCACTAGATGAATTAATGTTTGTACTACATGAAGTTAAAATAACACTACTTAAAAGTAATAATTGTCTTTTATTCATTTTATTTGTCCTCTTTTATTAATATCATTATATCATTTGCTTTTTTTTATAAAAAGGGTAAAACTAATAATAAAAGCGCAAGATATTTACTCTTTAAAATTCTTGCCAAAGCATTGTTGTTCTTTTTGAAAATGTTTTAATAAATGCATCAAGTGCCTTGTGATTATTAACTTTTACAAAATTAGATTGTAAAGCTTCTTTTGCACTTATATGACCAAGAGTTATTTGTGACAATCTATTAATATCTATTTCTAAATCTGCATTGTCACTTGTTTCACTAACTTCAACTTGATGATTATTCACATTTATTTTAAAAGTCTTATCATTCCATGGGGCTTGTTTATCATTAACTTTTATAGTATATGCATTTAATGTGTCATCTAAGACATTTAGCATCTTTAAAGCTTCTTTTACCATCACAATTCTTCCCATTTTATTTGGCCAATGCCAATATTTAATTCTAGGAGATGGTAATACATTACGAATTGTATCATCAACATCTAATATTAACTCTGCACTATCAATTGAAGAACGATGCTTATAAATAAAACTTAGTAAGTATTCTTTGCTTTCTTCATCAACAAAGTAAATTTCAAAAGCCTTAAGCATTCTTCCTTCAATCGTATAAACCATATATGAAACAAGTTCATTATTTTCGTTAAAAGCACCATAAACGTGAGCGTTTTTACTTTTGTATTCATTCCATTTATCTTCAATTTGCTTTGCACTTCTTACAAATGGGCCATTTAATTTTTTATTAACTTTATTCCTAAACTTTTCCGTTAAGTCACTATCTTCTTTCGTTAGTTTTTTATAAGTAAATGCACTTTTAAACGCTTTTAAATCATTGACATTTACTTCAACTAATTGCCAAGTATAACACCATTCATAGCCAAATTGACGATAAAAAGGAAATGAAAAAGGACCAAGTCCTGAAAAGATCATGTTTTTTTCTTTCATATAGTTTAATGCAAAAGAAAAAATATCAGAAATATTTCCTTTCCCTCGGCATTCAGGAAGAGATGAAACACCAGCTATCCCTCCAAAATCAACAACTTTTCCTTCAAAATTCATTTTAAAAGGTACAACAGATACTAAACTATAAATTTGATTATTTTCTTCAGCGACAATAAATTGCTCATATTGATTCAATGTGCCATTTTTTATATTATTTTCAATGCTATCTTGTGGCGTATTAAAACAATATCCAATAGTTTCATAAACTTGTTTTCTATCGCTTTCATTAGCTAATCTTATTTTCATATTTTATCCCTCGCATGTTAAATTTATTATACATTCTTTTATAAATAAAAGATAGGCAAAAACTTAATTTAATTACGTTAAATATTTATAACTTTCATTTCCATTATCATTTATTAAATGATAAAATATTTTTAGGTGATGGTAATGATTGAAAAATATATGTGTGATAATTTGTTATTGATAGTTCCAACAAATATTAAAACCAATCTTATTGAAGAAATCTCATCTTTAAATACATTTTACTCTTATAAAATAATTGATGATAGCGAACTTAAAAAACTCGTTTGTTTTGATTATGATATAAGAGCAATCGTTTATTTAAGCGAAAAATATAATATTAAATATGACATAGCAAAAGAATATCTTGAATTGATGATTTTCTTAACAAACACTTCTTATCAAAGCAAAAAACTAAATGATCTTTTAATGATGAAAAATGATTTAATTAGTCATAATCTTTTAATAATTAATCATAATTGTCAAAGAAATTTTCATAATAAAACAATAAAAGTATATGGTTTTGATGTCATAACTAAAAAATTGACATTCTTATTAGATTTAATGAAAACTCCTTATGAAATAATTACGCCTAAAAGCAATTATAATGAAGGGATTAATAAAATCTATCACTTTGATACTTTATCTTCACAAATAGATAGTTTATGCTATCAAATATCCACTTTATTAAAAAACAATGTCGACATTAATAAAATAAAATTAGCCAATGTTACAAACGAGATGATTTTTACTTTAAAAAATTACTTTTCAATGTATAATATTCCTTTACAAATCAAAGATAACACACCATTAATTCATTATCTTTGTGTTAAAGATTTTGTTGATAATTTTAATAAAAATAGTGATTTAATCGCTTCTTTATCTTATTTTAAAGATAAATATCCTTACGAAGATGAAATCTATAATGATTTATTTAATATTGCAAATCAGCTAGTGCTTCTTGACAAAAGCGCTATTTTTCAAGCGTTATTATATTTATTAAATAATAAAAGTAAGTCTGAGAGAAGCTATCAAAATGTCATTAAAGTTATCGATATAAACAATTATAATATTAAAGATGAATACGTTTTTGTTTTAGGGGTAAATCAAGGAATTTTTCCACTTTCTTATAAAGATGATGATTTACTTTCTAACATAGAAAAAAATGAATTAAACATCGATACTAGCAATGATTTAAATATTTTAGAAAAAGAAAAATTCAATGTATTAATTCATAAAAGCAAAAATATTACTTTATCTTATTATGATAAATCTTTCTTTCAAAGTTATCTAAAATCGTTTATTTTAAATGAATTTGACATCAAAGATGAAACCTTTAATAAAGATGTATTACATAGTTTTTCTAAATTAAGCGATAAATTAAATTTAGCTAAAGCCTGTGATAGATTATATCAACAAAGCGACGATTATTCTTTATCAGTTTTGGCTAGTAATTACGACATTTTATATAAAAGTTACGATCATCGTTATAAACAGATAAATCCAAAGTTAATATTAAATTATATCGAAGAAAACAAAATTAATTTATCTTATTCTTCTTTAGATAATTTTTATTCTTGTTCTTTTAAATATTATATGGCTAATTTATTGAAGTTAAATTCAAGTAATCAAGATAAATATTATCAAAACCTTGGAAATACCATTCATGCCATTTTAGAAAATTCTACAAAAAAAGATTTCGATATAGATAACGCTTTTAAAGAAGCAATTTTAAATGCGTTAGATGAAAAAAGTAAATTTTATTTAAGCAAATATAAAGAAATTACATCAAAAGCGCTTGCTTTTAATGAAAACGCCATGCAACTTAGCGATTTAAAAAACATATACACTGAAAAGAATATTACCATTTATAAAGATGACGAAATGAAGATGAATTTTACTGGTTTTATCGATAAAATACTTTATTTTAATAATGATGATAAATCCTATGTTGCTTTGATTGATTATAAAAGTAAGAAAAATGAAACAATCAATCTAGATAAAGTTGAATTTGGCTTATCTATGCAACTTCCTATCTATTTATATTTGATAAGAAAAAGTAAATTGTTTATAAATCCAATAGTTTGTGGAATATACTTACAAATGGTTTATCCATATATAAATAAATATGGGGAAGAATATGATTCTTTAATTACTAATTCATTAAAATGGCAAGGATATTCATCTTCATCTTTATCAAATCTTGCGCGTCTTGACTATGACTTTGAAAACTCCTCTTTTATAGCTTCGTTAAAATTAAAAAAAGATGGGAATTTTGCTAGTCATAGTAAAGTGCTTTCTGACGATGAAATGGATAAATTATATAATTTAGTTGATGATAAAATTAAAAGTGCTAGTAAAGAAATTACTAATGGTCATTTTGCTATTAATCCTAAAGTTTATGAAAGCGAAAAAAGTTGCGATAAATGCGAATTTCATGATTGTTGTTTTAAAGACCATAATGACTTTATATATTTAAAAAAAGAAAAAGGTGGTGACGATAATGGCAATTAAGTTTTCAAAAGAACAACAACTAGCTATTGATTCAAGCAAACAAAATATTGTCGTTAGCGCCGGTGCTGGTAGTGGTAAAACAGCTGTTCTTACGGAAAGAATTAGAAGAATATTAAAAAGTGGTGTCAAAGCTGATGAAATCCTAGTGCTAACTTTTACTAATCTTGCTGCTAAGGAAATGAAAGAAAGAATCTTAAAAGCGATGGCAAAAGATGAAAGTTTAGCCCATAGAATTAGTGAAGTAGATGGCGCATATATTACAACATTTGATAGTTTTTCTTTATCTTTTGTAAAAAAATATCACGATCGTTTAAATTTATCAAAAAACATTTCCATTGTCGATAATAGCGTATTAAATGTATATAAACGACAAATTCTCGATGATATTTTTGATTCTTATTATCAAACTCTTCCTAGTGATTTTTGTAAATTTTTAAATGATTTAACGGAAAAAGATGATGTTTCCATTAAAAGTCAAATATTAAATATCGCTAATAAATTAGATTTAAAGACAAATAGAGATCATTATTTATCAACATATATTTCTTCATATTTTAATAATGAAACCATCGATAAATATATAGCTGAACTTTTAAGCATTTTGCATTCTTATATCGACGAAATGAAAAGAAGTTTAGCAATATTAAAAGAAGAAATCGATGAAAAAAAATACGAGAAAATTGCTGGAACTTACTGTTTGTTAGTTAACTCTATATCCTATAATGACATAAAAAACAATAGTGATATTTCCTCACCAAAAATGGGTAATTTCACTCACAAACATTTAAAAAAATTATCGGCAAACTTAAAGTCGATAAAAGAGTTATGTATTTATGAAAGCGAAGAATTTATTAGATCTTCTTATTATCAAAGCCAAAGTTATGTAGAATTTCTTCTTAAAATCCTTACTAATTATTATCAAAAACTTGATGAATATAAAAGAAAAAACGAAGTATTTGAATTTATCGATGTTGCTAAACTTGCTATTTCATTATTAAAAAATAATAATGATATATTATTAGAGTGCAAACAACGTTTTAAAGAAATATGTATCGATGAATATCAAGATACCAATGATGTACAAGAAGAGTTCATTTCATTAATCGCTTCTAACAATGTATACATGGTTGGTGATATTAAACAATCAATTTATGGTTTTAGAAATGCTAATCCATTAATTTTTAAAGAAAAATATGATCTTTATAGCAAACAAATCGGTGGTATGAAAATCGATTTGACAAACAATTTTAGAAGCAATCGTATGGTCATATATTTCATCAATGAAATGTTTAATAAGCTTATGGATGATCGTTTTGGACAAGCAGATTATGAAGCTTCTCATCAAATGAATTCTTCCTTATTAGAATATGAAAAAAAGTCATTAGAAAACAAGATAAAATATATCGCATATACCAACGAAGACAAATCAATTAGCAACAATGATGTTGAAATGTTTTATGTTTTAAAAAGTATTCAAGAAAAGATAAAAAACAAAGAGCTTGTTTATGATAAAGAAACAAACGATTTTAGACCTTGTGAATTTAAAGACTTTGCCATTTTGATAGCAGATTCTAAAAACTTCGATAAAATCTCTTTACTTTTAACATATAACCATGTTTTAAATAGCGTTATTAAAAATGAAACAGTCAATAATAATATGAGTGTTACCTTAATTAAAAACATCATTAAGTTGATGGTTTTAGATTATAATGAAGACTATGGCACAGATTTTAATAAGTTATTTTATGGTGTTGGTCGCTCATTTTTAATCAATTATGATGATGAATATTTATTTAATTTAATAAATACAAAAAGCATTAAATCATCTTCTTTATATGAAAAAATTCACACTCTTGCTAACGATATTATCAATAAGCCTTTAAGCATTTTATATCAAGATATCTTAAATGCTTTCAACATATTTGAAAAACTACCATTAATTGGCGCTATTAACGATAATATGACAGGTATTGAATTAATAAGTAATATTATTTGTTCTATGGAAAAATTAAACCTTACTATCTTTGATTTTGTTATATATTTTGATGATATTTATAAGAACCAAGATAATATTGAATTTGCTTCTTTAAATGCTAATGAAAACAAAGTTAAGATTATGACTATCCATAAATCAAAAGGTCTAGAATTTCCTATTGTTTATATCATTAACACTACCAACAAATTTAATAAATCCGATATGAAAGATAAATTAATATATGATACAAATTATGGAATACTTGCACCATTTAATATTTCAGGTATTGGCAGAACTCTTCCATATCAATTATTAAAATACAATAATAATATTGCTTTGATATCTGAAAAAATAAGACTTTTTTATGTAGCTTTAACAAGAGCTAGAGAACAAATTATTATCGTTGCCCCAAAATGTGATGTAGAAAATCAAGAAGAATTAACTTCTTCGATTAAAGAAAAATATAATAGTTTTTATGATATGTGTTTTTCTCTTAGTGATGTGATTAATAAATATGTAGAAGAAATTGATATATCATCATTAAATATAAATGATGATTATTTAAAGCCTTTAAAAACCAATCCTAAAACATTTATCAAAAAAGTTGATGATAAAATAACCTTTTATCAAAATAATATTTCTAAAGTGTTAATAAATCAAAAGCACGCATCTAAAGAAAGCATAGAACTATTTAATAAAGAAAGCCTTTCTTTAATGCAAAAAGGTAGCAAAGTTCACGAGCTTTTAGAAACATGCAACTTTCTTAATCCTGATTATAATAAATACAATAAAGATGAAGCAAAAATCATCAAAAACTTTTTAAGTAACGATATTTTTAATAATATCAATAAAGGGAAAATCTATAAAGAATTTGAATTTATCGAAAAAAATAACGACAATCAAATTCATGGAATCATCGATTTAATGATTATTTATGATGATTATGTCGATATAATCGATTACAAACTTTCTCATGTTGAAGATGAAGCTTACATAAATCAATTAAAAACATATTATAACTATATCTTTAATAAAACAAAAAAGAAGGTAAATGTTTATTTATATTCCATCCTTTTAAACAAACTTGTAAGTATGAATGATGCTATTAATTTGTAAGTTTTCTCTTTTTCTTTCAAATTGAATATATCTATTATTTGACGCATAAAATATTATGGTGATTTTATGCGTTTTTTTAAA